>NZ_CP102848.1 GCF_013307435.2 Microvirga terrae | reverse complement strand
ACGGCTCGGGATTGGGGCAACGTGTCCGTCGGTCGCTTCGGCAGGTTGGCTCGTCCTGAAGGTCGTTCGGTCGATGGGTACTGGCGCAACAAGCTGATTGAGGAGGGCTACCTTCCTCGCGATGCGGACGGCTACTCCAGCCGCGACATCACCAAGGAACTGTATGACGCCATCGAGAACGAGCGGGCTGGTCGCAAGACGTTCACAGCTTCGGATGAGATGCGCTCGGGCCTCTTTGAACCTGATGGGCAGGAAGCGGACTTCCTCGCGGCCTCGAGGCAGCTACGGGAGGAACTCCAGAACGTCGGTGTCCGTCCGGAGGAGATGAGCGCTCGGGCCTTCAACGATGCCGTTGAGAGGATCGCCCGGGGCGAAGAAACCGACGCCATTACGGCATATGAGCGGGCCGTCATGTCCCTCGAGGACGAGGGGCCTGTGAGGGCAGCCTATGCCCAGCGGGAAGGTTCTTCCGCTGGTTCGCTCCTGGATGGGTACAAGGACGATCCGGAGGTGGGCAAGCGGTATCGGGCAGCCACCGAGGCAACCCGCGACAAGCACAAGACCTTCCGTCAGGGATACGTTGCCCCGATGCTTCGCCGAGAAGGCGAGAAGGGCAGCTTCCGCATGGCGGACGGCTCGGTGGCCAAGAACGCGTTCATGCCTGGTCCGACGGGCGGAGAACGCATCAAGGCTCTGGTCAAAGCCGGGGCCAAGATGAGCGACGTGGCAGAGGCGGCCGCCCTGTCCCTCCAGAAGGCCAACGTCTTCAAGGCTGACGGCACGATTGACGCCGCGAAGCTCCAGAGGTGGCGGTCCTCACATGCTGACGCGCTGCGGGAACTGCCCCAGGACGTCCGTGCGAAGTTCGCCAGTGCGTCCTTGGCCTCTCAGACCCTCGAGCAGGTGGCGGCGCTCCGGAAGCAGCGACTGGACGCCTTCAACAAGAGCGTTCTGGGCAAGGTTGCCAAGATTGAGACGGCAGACCTCCCCGGGGCGATTGGCCGGATCCTGAACAGCGGCGATGCCAACAAGCAGATGGCCCAGCTCGTGGCGGCCGCCAACAAGAACCCGAAAGCTAAGGAAGGTTTGCGTCGGGCTGTGGCCGAATACGTCCAGGAACGGTTCATCTCGAACAAGGAGGTTGGCGCCTCCGGAGAGAACGGCATCAGGGCGGACGCCTTCCAAGGATTCATCCGGTCGAAGAAGAACGCTCTGACGCTGGTCTTCGGGCAGGAGCATGTCCTGCGTCTCCAGGCCATCGCTGACGACATCAAGCGCTCTGAGCGGTCTCTGTCCGCGGTGAAAACCCCGGGGCAGTCCAACACGGCGCAGGACATCGGCGCGGTTCTCGACAAGCATACGGAGAAGGCCGGCAACAAGAGCCTGTTCTCTCAGATCCTCGTGGCTGCTGGCGGTGGTGCCCTCATTGGGGACTTCACGGGCGCCGCGGTGGGTGCTGCGGGTGCTGGCCTGAAGGGAGTCCTTGGCTCCATGCGGGCTGCTGGTCTCAAGAAGGTCGACGACCTGGTGCTTGAGATGATGACGGACCCGCAGTTGGCGAAGACGGCCCTGCTGAAGGCTCCCATCTCCAGCAAGGGCGCCCAGAAGGCTCTCTCCCAGGTCCTCGCCCGGCGCTCTGCCCTGGCAACATCATCGGCGGTGGGAGGCTCCTATGGACAGTAAGTCTCCCGCCCTCGAGGCGAACATGGACAACTTCGTGCGGTCTATCGGGCATCTCATCCTCATGAAAGTGGATCCCGAAGCCGCGAAACGGCGTAACCTCACGGGGACGTCGACCGATCAAGGATCAAGCCATGAACCGCCTCGCCATCATCATCCTGACAACTCTGGCGCTGGGGAGCCCCATCATGGCGCGTGATAACACCTACGAACCCGTCCGTCCTCCGACAGGCGGCCCGAAGTCCGATTATGAGGCGCTGCTGCACTCGGACCGGAGCCGCGAACTGGATGAGATTGTCCGCTTCACCCTCCAGGGAAACAAGGAGGCGGCCGAGGAGGCTTATGAGGCCTACCGCAAGAAATACAACCCGCCCCCGATGGGAAGCTACCCCGGGGCACAGGAACAGACCCGTTCTCGTCCCTCGTATGATTTCGGCGCACCCATGACGCTGCCCCCGGAGGCGCGATAGATGCCTAATCCTCTTTCCGAATTCGGCGTCAGCGATATCGACTACGCCATGTCCGTCGGCATGACCATGGGTGAGGCCATGCATGAAGGCCTCGTTGGCATGGGCCTGATTGCCGCCACAGCCCTTAACCGTGCGCAGAACCCAAGCACTTACCTGTCCCGTTCGGCCGCTCTTGGCGATGTCTTCTCGGCTCCCTTCGATGCGGAGACGATGGTTGATGCCACCCTGAAGGGGCGGTCTCTCCCTGCCGCAGGCCGGCAGTTCTCGCCGACGTTCAACAAGGACATTCGGGGCGCCTCGCCGGCAGGTTTCCAGAACTTCAAGTCAGGCCTCCAAGCTGCTCTCAAGTCCGCCTACGATCCCACGTTCTCCCCAGCCCTCGGCATTCGGCAGGATAGCTACATGCGGGCTCAGAAGGCAGTGGAGGTGGCGGTCAAAGCCCGAGACCTTGGCATCGACCTGGGATTGGGTGTCGAGCACTTCTCTGCCCCTGGCTTCGAAAAGGACGCGGGTGTCGGCCGTAATCGCTCGCGGTTCGGTGGCCATAGCCTTTCCCCGACGGGTGGATGGCCTGCTGGTGTGACGGCACCAACCTCCAAGGACTTCGCTTCCCGCTTCGCCGCGGCTGCCGCTCTCACGGGCGTTGATATCCCCGACGACATGGTTCCGGACATCACAGCTCACGTGAGCCGTGGGGACATCATGGCGGCGGCCTCCATCGTTCAGCGTGAGGCTCAGAACTACCTCTCGAAGGATCTCGGTCAGGATGTCATGCCGGGCCTGAACTACAGCGACCTGGTGCAGCCGACCGGATTGAGGGCCGTAGACGTTCCTGACGTCACGGGGCGGCTCGGGATCGATCCCCCCGGGGCGCTTGGGTTCGCCGAGAACTTCGGCATCACGCCGACAGACCAGTTCGGGCCAGTCACTCCAGCCGATCCAATCGGGCGGATAGAAGCATCTTCCATTCCCAACATCTCACCCGCTTCGGCGGGTTTTTCTTTGGAGGACTTCAGCCCCTCGGCACCAGCCTCCCCGAACTTCTCGGGCGTTGATATTGGTTCTTATCCTGACATCACGGCCGGGCTTTACTCCAACCCCCTGGACAGCTTCACGCCTGTTGACGCCGCCCCGGTGGACTTCTCGGGTGTTCGTCAGGGCATGACGGAACAGCAGGCCATTGACCGTATGGGCCTGACCGATCAGCGCCCCTCAACCAATATCGAGGTGCGGCACGGATCGCGGTCGTATGGCGAAGACATCGACAAGGCCATCGAGGACAGAGACATCGACGCTGCCTCGTGGGACCGCTTCGCCAATCAGAACTATGATGCTTTCGGCTCGGTTCTGGGGCTGTCTGTACCGGAGCGTCAGGCATCGTTCCCCGAGGCGCCCTATGTGAGCATGAACCAGCCGTATGATCTGTACGGCGAGTTCGCCCCGGCCTCGTCCATCACGGCCGGCATCTTGCATGATGATCTGGCCGGGTTCACGGCGCCGACGCCTGCAACGCCCGACTTCAGCGACCTTCAGACACCTGCGCAGCCCTCTGGGTTCTCGGCGGGTGTCGGGGAAGGCCCGTGGGGCGTGACGCCGGACTTCGATGCTCCGTCGCTTGCAGCCCGCAATGCTCTGGACCGCTTCGAGGGCGCCATGGCCGTGAGGAATACCACGGCTCCCGACATGACCAACGAAGCCATCGCAGGTCGCATGAATGCCGACCTGGGCCGCGTCTCTGAAAAGGAACAGCAGGCCTATGAACGGGCCATGTCCGAGTACAATCGGGAGAAGGCGCAATACGACCGGGATCTGGCTGCCTACAACGCCGCAACCAAGTCGTTCTCAGCCACGCCGTCGGGCTTCAACACTGACATCGCATCCCTCGAGGCTCCGGTGGCATCGGGGCTGAATTCCTTCGGTCTCTCTGGGTTCACCAATCCCACGACCGGAACGGCAGTTGGCCCGGCCATGGCTCCTGCTCGGTTGAGCAGGCCGACACCTCCGACGAGGCCGAGCGCTCCCGTGGCCTCGGCTCCCGTGGCTGCTGTCCGGTCGGCTCCGACCAGTGGCGCCCCGGAGGGCTGGAATCCTGGCGTCGGTCCTGATGGCTGGGGCGGCTATACAACCGGAGTGGGCGGTCTCGCTGGGTTGGATCTCGACAACTTCGGGAAGTCCTATGAGAACTACATGAACGAGATGGCGTCGGTCTCTCCCACGACGACGTCTTCGATTGGCCCCTTCGGCTGGAATGACAAGACGGGCCTGACCATTGGCGGGTATGCCTCGCCCGTGGATGCCATCAAGGACGGCCTGGGCTTCTCCACCAAGCCGGACACGAGTTTCATGGATGCGATGGCCAATCCCGACATCGCGAAGGGCTATCACCCCGGCTTCATGGACAAGATGTCGAGCAGCCTCACCTCGGGCTGGAGCACTCCAGGACTGATTGGCGGCGCCTTGGGTCTTGTGACGGGCGGACCGATGGGCGCCTTCATGGGCTACCAGACGGGCAAGTTCGGTGGGCAGGCCTTCAATGCCATCGGAGACCTTTTCGGGGGCAACACAGGCTTCGGCGACATGCTCGGGGGCATCTTCGGCGGGCCGGCCGCAGGCTGGGACAATTGGGATGCCGCGACCATGGGCTACGGGCCTGGCTACAACTCCCGGGGCGAACGCTCGCCTACAGGTGAGGATCGTTCGGGGAACGCCACGGTAGGCGATGGGTCGTTTTCAGAGGCGGCAGGCTACAACTCGAATTCGCCCCAGGGAATCCTTTGATGCCCATGACAGGTAGGAAGCCGCGGAATTCCGCGGAAACGGCGTCACGGGCCACCGTATCGAACTCTGCGCAGGATCTGGACGCGGTGGCTCGCCTCGAGGTGGAGGGGCTTTCCTCCTCCGCCTCTGGGGAAAGGAGTCGTGATCCGGAGATCCTGCTGTGTGTGCGTTGGGCGGCGACCATGGAAAAGGCGAGGGCTTCGCATGGGTAAGGCGGTCACTGTGACAACTGAGAAGAAGCAGAGAAAGGCGGCCGCTCCCAAGGCGGTTGCTCCTGTGCCTCCGAAGCCCGAAGCAACGGAACGCGACAAGCTGGAGGCGGCCGACGCCAAGGCTCGCATCCTATCCCGTCGCAAGCGGGTACAGGTGAAGTCTACAGGCGAAGGCCGCGACGTGAAGCTTGATGCCTCTCACTCCGATTACGACGGCTGGGCGGCCCAGCTCAAGGACGCGTTCGGGACGACCTCCCATGACTTCATGGCGCGGTCGATGGCTCTTCTGGCCACAGCCATGCAGCGGTCAGGACAGGGCAGAGCCGAAGGGATCAATGCCGGCCTGGCGGTTGTGGCTGGCGTCCGTCCCGAGAACGAGACAGAGGCCATGCTGGCGGTCCAGATGGCGGCAACGCATGAAGCGGCCATGTCCATGCTCGACATCGCTCGGGGCAATGGCGCGGTCCCCGCGATCCAAGCCGCTGGCGGCCTCGCGGTGAAACTCCTCCGTACCTACACGACCCAGGTGGAAACCCTCGCCAAGCTGAGACGAGGCGGCGAACAGACAGTGAGAGTTGAACATGTCCACGTCCATTCCGGAGGCCAAGCCATCGTTGGAGCCATCAATCATCCCGGAGGGGGTGGGGTCTCCCTCGGAAATGGAAGCCAACCCCATGCACCCATCGATCCGAAGGCTATTGCCTTTGCTCCAGGCTCCCCGGTGTGGAGCGAAGACACGCAGCGGGGCGCCGTGCCAGTCCCCGGCGGTGAATGGTAAGAGCCGATGCAGGATGCACGGTGGATCGAAGGGCAGCGGAGCCCCGAAGGGGAACAGGAACGGCAGCTATCGGCATGGCCTGTTCACGTGCGAGGCCGTCGAGGACCGACGGCTGGTTCGAGCGATGCTGTCAGAGTTTCGGGCGTCGGTGGGAATGATCCAGCAAGGACAGTTCTGACCCTGTTGAATCCTCTGTCGGGGCAAAGGGAGATGATTGTCCTCCCTCGCCCGTCTCATCAGTCGTCATAGGAGTCGACGAAGGTCACGGGGTTCGCTGGGATGACGCCGGGCTCGACACCTTCGCGCCACATCCATTTCCACCTGTGACCGCAGCTCCCGCATTGGGATAGCTCGTACTCGTCCCACTCCTCGCGGCCGTTCACATACCCAACTGTGTCGGTCTCAACGTCCACCGATCCGCAAGCCACGCACTTCATGCCGCCCTCCCAAGGGGATGTTCCCCACATGAAGAGGGTGCCGGGCTCGTTCTGTCGGCGCAATGCCAGCAGGAGCGCCGCTGCGGCTGCCGCTGGCAGGCTTTGACGCCATCTGCGAGGGATTGAGGCTGTGGGGCGAGAGTGGTCGCCTGTGAGGCTCTAATGCGATCCTGGCGCCATGCTAAGGAATGCTAAGGTCCAGGAACCTGACAAAACCTGACATCCGCCGGCAATGGCTGACGAATTCATCCAGCCCTCCAGGGTTGTTTTTGTACGTTGCGGACGAGAGAACAAAAGGCTCGGCGTAGGTCGTAGTACATGTGAAGACAGAATAACCAAGCCATGCTTTTCTTTAGGATAATTATTCCTTTTAGCTAGCTAATAGAGCCCATCGCGTGAATAAACTCCCGCAGCACTGAGTTTCAAAGAGGGCTGCACAAGATGGCGTATTTCAATGTGACCAACTTCAACGGTCAGGGCTTCAATATGTCCACGACAGGAAGCTCAGGTTGGAGTTATGTCGAAGCTGACCCTAACGTCACTGAACAACTGTACAACGATGACGGAAGGCTTGTCACATTTTCGGTATATGGCAGTCAACAAGTCGACTTCTATGGATTTACCTACGCCTTTGGAAACACTTACTCCAATGGCAACCAAGACGTTCTGATCGACAACATTTGGTACTACAAGCAAGGCCAAGAGGTTATGTCGATCACCGGATTAAACCTACAGACTACTATATTTGACTTGCAAGGAAACGCTTGGTCATTCCTTTTGAACAATGGCAACGACACGTTTGATGGCAACGATTACAATGACATCATTCGTGGCGGTTTCGGGGATGACTTAATCATTGGCTATGCTGGCAACGATACCCTGCTTGGAGACGACGGTAATGACGTCATCGGCGGCGGGGCCGGGAACGATGTGATCATCGGTGGGAGCGGATACGACACTGCTAGCTTTGGTGGGTTCAGCACCAACTATACCTTTTCGCTGAACGCTGATGGCTCCGTCACTGTTACTGACCTGACAGGTGGATGGGGCACCGACATCGTATCCGGTGTTGAGGAGTTCTTTTTCGATAACGGGACGTTCAGCCTGTCTAGCCTGCTGCCAGGCAACCCTCCGCCTCCTCCCCCGCCTCCCACACCTGAAGAGACCTATGCGGGAACTGACACCCTGAATGGGACCTCGGGCAGCAACACACTCAAGGGCTATGGCGGCAACGACACGCTCAAGGGGCAAGGCGGCAACGACTTCCTTTATGGCGGGGCCGGGAATGACACCCTTTACGGAGGTAAGGGGAAGGATTCATTCGTGTTCGACACGAAGGCGAACAGCCGCACGAACAAGGATGCCATCAAGGACTTCAAGGTGGTCGACGATACCGTTCGTTTGGACAATGCAGTGTTCACGAAGGTGGGAGCTAACGGCACCCTCAAGTCGGGGGCATTTTGGACGAACAACACCGGCAAGGCGCACGACAAGGACGACCGGGTTATCTACGACAAGGATAGCGGCGTTCTCTACTACGACGCTGACGGCTCCGGGAAAGGTGCAGCAGTGGCTTTCGCGACTATCTCGAAGAACCTTGGAATGACGAACAAGGACTTCTACGTCATCTGAGAGTCGGAACCGTTGAAGGTGCGCTCACGCACCATAGCGCCCCAGCCGAGGAAGTGCCCCTCCCCGGCCGGGGCGTTTCTTTTTGGAGCCTTATCTCTGGGGAACTGCCGACCGCGTGAGCGCTTCCTTTAAGGAGGCCTTGCATGGAGCGCGAGATGGTTGGCAGCCCAGATCCACGGGATCCGAAACCAGACGATCCCATATTGCCGGAGCCGACTCCCTTACCTGAGCTTCCAGAACTCGATCCTGTTCCAGAAGACGGCACCCCATCTGACCACGGGGAGCCTGAGCCCGACGACGTCCCCTATGTTCCCCCACCAGGCACTCAATAGCTGGGAGAGCCGCGATGTCTGACATCCCGTACCCTGATACACCACAGCCGGACATTCCTGTTCTTCCGGAGCCTGACATGCCGACGCCAGTTCCCGAGGTCGAGCCCGATCCCAGCGAGGAGCCTGACCTGCCGCCAGAGCCGTCAGAGTTGCCAGGAGATGACGTCCCAAAGGTAGGCTAATGGAGCCTTGTGAGAGCCCAGTAGGAGGTTATGCGTGATGTCAGATCCGCGTCAGCCAGACGTTCCGTCTCCACCACCTCAGCTACCTGACACGCCAGATCCCGGCCCTAATCCTGTCCTGCCGCCTGCGAGCCCTCCCAGCCTGCCGGGGAATGAGGAGCCTGGAGGCATTCCACCGACCACGCCCGCGGAAGTCCCGAACCCTGGAGAGCCGTTAGGTGTGCCTCCCACGACACCCCAAGAGGTGCCGACTCGGACGCCGTCATTCCCTGAGCCGCGGCGTTGAGCGCAGCCTCATCCCTGCCTGACGCAGGCGGGGGTGTGAAGCGATTTGTCGATGGTGCGGACGGCGGGGATCGAACCCGCACGGGCAAGCCCGAGGGATTTTAAGTCCCTTGCGTCTACCAGTTTCGCCACGTCCGCATAGGATATCTGTAGGATCTGCTATGTCATGGAGCAACTACGCAGGTGGCGGGTTGGGGCTGAAATGACACCAAACGGGATACTAAGGGGCTTGGGCTTTATTAGCATGGTTGTGTCTGTCGCGTGGTGGCTCTCGTTCCTAGATCGAGTGGGCCAAGCGACAGGTGTTAGCGTTGAGCAACTGTTCCGCGAAGAGTGGCTGTGCATGGTTTACACGACCCAACGATGCCAGATTGCCTACAGCGTCGCAGAGCTGGCGGGCTCCCTCGCCTATAGGCCGTTCCTGACATGGATCGGGATTGGCCTTCTCATCCTCAGTTCCTTCTTGTCCATGGAGGTGGTGGAGGACGAGTACCCGAGGGAGAGGAGGGAGCCGCGGCTTTAGGCGACCTGGAACGCTCGCCGGGCTCTCTCGCGGATCTCGTCCAACTCGTCCTGGAGGGCGTTTATCTGACCCTCGATTTCCTCGTAGGACGTGCATTCGGGCGTGATGTACAGCCGGCCGTCTTCGCCTCTCGTGTACCGCAGCAGCGCGGCTCTGACCGATGCCGGGTTGTCCGGAGTGCCCGGCTGGACGTCGAGTTCGAAGGCTCCGAAAACCTGCATGTGTCTCTCCTTGGCTATCCTTGTCCCGAACCAGTACGGAACTGCTTCCGTACCGTTGGTAGTCAAGCCGGCCAAATTCCCTCTCTGAGCAGAACCGCATCCCCGCCCGCGTCAGCGGATGGCGGGGTGTGGTGGAGCGGTCGTTCCTCACTCGGTTTCCATCACCGGATTTGCTCTCTGGGTGAGTGTATCGGGTGAGCCCCTATAAGTTACCAAGGGGGAAATCGGGTGACTACACCGGGATTTGGGCATTCCGCCGTCGGTCTGGTTCCTTGCATGGTCTTGGCGACAATCATCCTCACGTGGTGAGGAGGACCATGCCATGGAAGTTTTCTACGAAGTCGAGGATCTGAAACGCTACCGCACCCGAAAGCGCAAGCAGCGGGAGTACCAGGCGGCGTACAGGGAACGCCTCAAGGACGACGGCGCCCCGGATCGGGAAGACATTGCCGCCGCATTCCTGCAGGGACTGCTGAGGCTGTGGGCTGCGGCGCCGGACAATGCATTTGAGTTCAAGGACCGCATCCTGGACGACATGGGACGCGGCCGCTTCAGCCGGGAACAGGCCTCGAGGGTGCTGGATGGGATGATCGAGCGAGAGCGGGAGCGGATAAGGCGAGCGAGGAAGCGTGAGGAGGATACGTAATCCGCGCTAGTCAGATCATCTTGCGAGGAGTGGCAGGATTGGCGTGGATGGCTCTCAGGTCCATAGGGGCAATGTTTCCCATGATGCTGGGAAGCCGCTTTGGCCGGGCGCGATCCCAGGCGCCTGTGGGAAGCTTGCGAAGTGCTCGTTTAATCTCGTGGCCCAACTCGTTGTTGGATTGATCCGCCGAAGGAGGAATTGGATCACAGCGGCAACCGCGTAGAGGCGCGTCTGAGCGAAGGTGTCGTTCGCGAGGTGGTCCAGAAGGGGAATTTCGCCGGCTCTAGGGGGTTTCGGTTGGTCTGAGGGAGAGCAATTCCATAGACGGCTGTGATGGGCACAGATGTTGCGGATGTGGTTGATGGCACGCATCCAGCTCGTCAGCAGTTCTCGGCGTGGGATGTTGTATTTTGCTGCAATTGCATCCTGGTCGGCGACCTTCATGCCACTCAGAAATGTTGAGAGCATTCCGAAGTCCCAAAGCTCAATGGCTATCCAAATCGGTAGGTCTGACGAGTATTTGGCTCTGAAGTGCTTGACGAAGTCTTCTCTCGACCGACGCTCATTCTCGTCCAGTCTTGCAAGCCAAGCCTTATGGTTAGTGTCCCCGGTTCGAGGGTTTATCTTGGCCGCGAAATGACCATGAAGTTCCTTGGGGTTGCGGTGCGCTGATGGATCCCTTGCGCCCAGGAGAAGGGCGACATCAACTCGCAATGCGACCTCAATACGCTCAATTGCATCCAGGAACAGGAGCCTTAAGCGCTTGTCGAAGACGTAAAGTTCGACAACGTGCCGGAACTCGGTGCCTTGGCGGAACTGGTCAATAATCTGGGTGGTAGGGCGCCCATCAGCGCCAGTGATGAGCCGAGACTGCCGAAATGGATACCAATACCCGCTCAGACGGTAATACCCCATGCGCTCAAGATACTGGATCGCGCGGGGCTCATCCGTAACGTTCATCCCACGCGACTTAAGAAGCTCAAGCTGGTCAGGGACCGGAAGGTGAGGCTTCGCGTAGGGGATTGGGGTCATAGGGCGCACAAATGAAAACCGACCCGTACCTCCCGAGGGAGGAAGAGGGGCCGGCCGTGTTGGTTAAGATATGTGCCATACAGTGTATGGCGTCAAGTCTTATCGAAGACGAAGCCTCATCCCCGCCTTCCCTAGCCGGAGGCGGGGTTTGGTAGCGGCCCCTTGCTGTTCTAGTTAAGCTTCTTGGCTGAGGCCTGCATCATCGTCTTCACGGCGGCGAACAGCTTGTGAGACACCGTAGCGGCATATGGCACTCCTGCATCGAACGACCCTTGGTTCGTCTTCAGAAGGTCATCTATCATCTCCGAGTGAACTGCCGCGATGCGGTTCCTGACCCCGTCTAGCGTCAATCCATTCTGACGCGCTGCCTCCGCCTCCAGAACGGCGGCAATTTGCAGGATGAGGGACTCAAGCACGAGGAGACGAGCGGTTACGTTCGCCGAGCCGAGCGGCCCCTGGTCGAAGGGAGTGCCTGTTGGGTTGCTCATTTGACGGCCTGTCATTGGATCTTGCCCGTGGGAGGGGTTGCGGCACCTTTCTGAGCGGCCCGTTCTCGGGCGTCCTTGTTCTCGTTCACCTTGTCGAAGATGCCCTTGAACACGGCGTCCGCGTACTTGGCAGCGATGTCCGTAACGTCTTCGCGGCCGAACCGTGCCACTCCGTTGACCGTAGTGTCCCGAAGGTGGGTCAGATGCTTCTCCAGTTCCGGGGTGGTCAGGCCCTCGGCATCCGCAACCATGCCAATCACGACGATTGCGTTGTTGATGGCCAGCGTCTCCAGGACGCTGAGGCGGGCAAGGGCCTGCTCTCCGGTGAACGGATAGGTTTCGGCTTGATCTGCGGTAGGTGCGGCTGTCTCGGTCGTCATGCTTTTCCTCTGGTTGCGGTTTGTCTGGCGGATAGCGAAGCCTCATCCCTGCCTGCGCCAGCAGAGGCAGGGTGTGGTGTAGCGGGGGTGATGGGTTAAGGGGTGGGTTAAGCCTCGCACTACGTCTCGTCCTTGTGCGCTGCCCTCCATGCCGCCTGCCCTCCTGGCAGCCCAATGACCACGCATCCACCCGGCAGGCGGTCGACGGTGTACGTTGGCGCCTCGGAGGGCTTCTCTTCCCTGAGCACCACAGGCGGCTGGATGGTGCCGGCTGAGCGCCGGGGGAGGTATAGGTCAGCTTTCAGCCTCCTCTTCATTCCAAGCCTCCCTGGATGGGGGCCGTCCGAACGAAGTGAGGACGGAACATCGTGTTCCTACGAGAGATAAGGGATAATTGATCTCTCCTTGATCCAACCTTGATCCGACCTTGATACATCCTTGATCTTACCTTGATGTTGCATGTTTGGATGAAGTTGCATCGGCGCCGAACTCGGCAATCAGTTCGTTGAACCGCTCGACCACGGCGCGGCACTGGTCGTTCAGGTCGCTGAACCAAGCCTTCGTTGCTTCAGTGTGGGGCCTATGCCTCAGGCGATAGATGCCGACGGCTTGGACGTCCGCCATGTGCTTCTTGACGGGGCTGGCCATCTCAATTCCCTGTGCGTTCGCCCACTCAATCTGTCCGGGGGTCAGCATCAGGGACGCGAGCTTCGCGGCCGTGAGGCCGACGAGCCTTTCGCACTCCTCTCCGTCATCCTTCATGGGGATCGGCCACATCTCCTCGCCGTGTTCGCTGTAGTTGTCCACGAGGTGGGGGATGACGTCGACGAGGTGAAGGTCGGTCAATACTCGGAGGGCGTCGAAGAACGCCTGGGCCTGCTGCTCCGTCTTCGTACGGTCCACATGCGGAGCGCAGAACCTGGCGGCGAAGTGGATTTCAACATTCTCAGGCTTGAAGCCCCACACGACATGTTCGCCCATCTGCCCGAGCTTGATACGCTCGTACTTGTACCGGAGCCCCGTCGGAGGACGCCACTCGATCCCAAGTCCGTTGATGAGGTCGTGGGAGTGGTAGAGGTCGATGAAGAGCCGCAAGACCCGGACATTGTTGGACTGGCGGATCTGCTCCACTGGGGTCAGGTGCTTGCCTTCGCTGTCCACGAGACTGCACGGCAGCCAAATCAGATCAGGCCCCTCCGGAACAGCCCCCGGCTCTGAGAGAGTGAACCTGTGCCCTCCCAGATCCTTCAGGAATCCTTTGCGCGTGAGGGATAGGGCTGCCTCATAGGGCTTGCCGTACTGCCACACGTTGTCATGCCGGCCGATTTTGGGGACAGCGTTATTGCCCATGGCAATGATGCCATAGATGCGCTTTTCCTCGTCCGTCAGGTCAGGAAGGGTCGTCTTCTGCTGGTGAGCATGGATGATGGAGTACTGAGGGCGTGTCCCGCCTCTCTCGATCCTTATGAGGCCTGCCTTCACCAATGCGTCGATGGCCTGCTTGGCACGGGGCCTGCCGATACCTGTGTGACGCGTGATGGCGTCAACCGACCATCGAGTGGTCGTCTGGTCGCCTCCGGATCCGCAGGCCAGCACCAGATAGGAAACAGCCGCGGGCATCCCCAATGCGCAGACCTTAGGCCATGTCTGTGCATCGATAGCGAAGAAGCGTTCCCTCGCTGTCTTCTTGGCTTTGGGTTCGTTGTTCTCGGTGTCCATTCTTCTGGTCAGTCCTCTGTCCGGCGTTCCCGGAAGCGCATACCCGCCCCTCCCCCATTTTCGGGGATGAACTCCAGGCCGGCCTTCTCGAAAGCTTCGATGGCCGCCTTGTTGTTCATGGTGGACATGCGGGCGCTCTCATCCTTCGTCTCGAACGCGGAGACCGTCGGCTTGGGTATTCCCGAAGCCTCCGAAAGGTCGGCCTGTTGCCACCCTAGGAGAGCCCTCGCAGCTCGGCAGAGCCGGGGTGTTAAGCGGATTGGTTGTGCAGCCATAAAGCCCCCATTGTCATTGGTCTGAAACTAGCACCTGAAACAGAAAAAAGCAATAACTCAGTTATAGGGCTATTGACAGATCACAGCATCAGAACCTATTATCCAGTTATAGCAATCGAACTGGATTGTAGGAAATGAGCACTCAGCGGACCATAAATTGGAGCACGGCGATGCGGGACCTGCGCAAGGACCGTGTTGCTCCGGCCGCCCCGGGGTTCCTCGCCGCTCGTTCCATGGAGATTGCCCGTCTGGATCGCCTGGCCAAGGAGGCTGCTGCCGTCCCCTTCGCGGTCGCTGGTTCCTATGACCGCTCAGCCATCATGAAGGCTGCCATCGCTTCCGCCCGTGCTCAGAAGGCCAAGGGATCCAAGGCTCCCTGGTCCCAGCTCGTCGGCGCCGCTCTCAAGAACATCTGGCGCAACGCCAAAGCCCAACGCGCCTTCGCCGCTCACTGAGGAGGATCCCCTATGATTATCGAGACCTCTGACAACCGCTTCTTCCGCGTCCGCGAGACGGGCAACCCTGATCTTGCTCATGTCTGGTTCGGGGTAGCGGTGAAGCGCTCCAAGGGCGCCTGGATCGAGAAGGCCAAGGCCCGTGAGATCCTCGTTCGCAAGGCAGCCTCTCGCATTGTGGAGGCCGCATAATGGGCACCGTGAAGCAGAACCTGTTCCCCGCGGGAGCCATATCGGAGTCCTTGCAAGACAAGAGCTTTGAGCTGTCCTGCGCACTGGACGCCTTGAAGGAGATTGCCGACCTCGTGGCCGAGTACCACGAGACGGGACGCCTGGATGACGCTCTAGTCGATGACATCGGCATCCTTGCTCGCCGCACCATTTCGCAGGTGGGGGCGCACTGATGGCCCGAGAATTCTTCACCTTCCTGCACTGTGCCCGGCAAGCTCGGATCCTAGTGAAGGCCTGCCCGAACGAAGCGGACCACTACAAGAGCTGCTGCCGTTACTGGTTGGCCATGGCTCGAAGGGCTCAAGCGCCGCCGCTTCCGTAAGCGCGTCTCAAACCTACCGCCTCGCATCCCTGACCCAGCCTCCGGAGCCCCTGGAATGGCAACGACCCTGCACACCCTCTCGCTGGCCGCCCGTGTCCTGACGGGCACCGCCTTTCTCTACCTCGCCTGCTTCCTCATCAGCCTCTCGTAAGGAGACCATCCATGACCGCCACTCACCTCCGCCTTGCCGCTGTCGATGGCGTTACTATCGCTCCTGTGAAGCGTCCGAAGCAGGAGCGGGACCAAGCCAATCTTGCCGCCCTTGTGGCTGTCGATCCTCAGGCAATCCAGCGCCTCTCCGGTCTCCTCACTGACATCGAGAGCACCGCCTCTCACGTCGAGGATGCGATGCGGCGGGTGTTCGAGGCCGTCTGCTCCAAGGACATGTTCACCGCTCGGGCCGTGGCGCGAGAGGCGCTCCTGGAGGCTGGAGCTACCGCCGGCCTCGCTCGAATGGCGGCCTTCCATTTGGCCCAACCTGCGAAGCCGCCCCGGCACCGTTCCCGCAAGTCCTGACAGACACCACGACAGCATCACAGCACTACAGCATTGGAGTTTTCACATGGCCGGCCTCAACATCTTCAAGCGCGACACCAACAAGCCCCGCCTCTCGATCCGTGAGCGCTTCCGGAACGCGGCCGCACGAGTGATGCCTCGTTCCCGCAAGTCTCGTGCTGGAGGCGGAGCCGACGTCTCCCGCCGTGCCGTGATGGCAGGCTCTCTCGCCACGGCTGCTGTCCTGCCCTTCCCGGCCGCAGCCTCCGACGGCGATGCAATCCTGATGGACGCCTGGGCCAAGTTCCAGGATGCCATGGCCCGCAACAGCGCATTCAATGCGCAGATTGAGCCGCTGTTCAGGGCTGCCGTGGAGTCTCTTCCGGAACATCCCTTCAAGGTCGCTCTGGCTGCTGGGAGGCACCGGGCCGGGACGACTGTTCAGGACATCAGCGAAGAAGAGCGGATGGCCTATGAGGACGTCAGGGGCGAGCAATATCAGGAGGCTTGGGACAGGCATGGCGTGACGCCGCTCCAGCGGGAACAAGACCGCTTCCTCGAGGAAGTCGTGTGGCCTTTGGCCGAGACGATCCGCAACACCACTCCAACGACAATCCAGGGAGCCGCCATCAAGGCCCGCTACCTGCTGGAGAACGAGAACAGCCCTATCCTCCGGACGGAGGCCATTGAGAGCCTCGATGCGGGCGATGCCGCCTTGCGCCAGCTCGTCGAACAACTGGCAGCCCTCGCCTAGGGCTGCCCTTTTCCCGCTACAGCATCAAACCACTAAAGCGCTACAGCATTGGAATTCAAGATGAAGACGAAGCACGCCGACCTGTCCCGCCGCTCTGTCCTGGGTGGCTCTCTCGCGGCTCTTGCTGCATCTCCTGCCCTTGCTACGGCTGCCGTTCCCGGAGGCGAAGATAGCGCACTCCTGGCCATGGGGCAGGAATGGCAGGAGGCATGGGAGCGCCTGCTCATGCTCTACAGGCAATCGGACGAGGGCGAGGAGCGATATGACCAACCCGTGCGTGAGACCGTGGAGTCCCTGCATGAGCTGGAGGGACGAATTGTCCGGACGCGGGCGAAGACACCCAAGGGAATGCTCGTAAAGGCCCAGATGGCGGCGCTGGACCCTACGAACGTGTCGACGGTGGATGACCTAGAACATGCCCTCGAGGAGAGATTGGAGACAGGCCACGTCATCGGCCTTTCCCTGATCCTTGATGTGCTGAACCTAGATAGGCGGAACGCATAAGCCCGCGTAACCTGAACGCTGCCTTTATCTGACCCGCTATGGGTTTAGTCCGCAAATGAGCGTATAGTTTGCGTGTGCGCGAGAGCGGGCAAACAATGACACTCATGTCTTTCGATCAGATAGTAAAGCTTATTGCTGCTATATCTGCCTTGATCGTCGCCATCGCGGCTGCATACGGGGTCATTGTCTTGAGTGCCTCCGTGGAGGTGGAGAGTGAACTTTTCGGCAAAATAACACTTGTTCCCGGCTCCAAGGCTTCCGCGCCTCTTCAGGGATCTGCTGGATCTGTAAGGCCAGGGACAGACAGCACTGTTTGGGAATCTACTTGTCCTGAACATACAAAGGTGATTTCAGGAACTTGCATCTCTCAAAGTGGCGCGGTCCCCTTGCAAAATATTGGACCAAATACAGCAGCGAACCGCTGGGAATGCGCGTGGTCAGGAAATGTTCCGAAAGCTGATGTGCTAGCCTTGTGCTTGAAAATACAATGAGTTTATCGGATGTGATGAATAGAATACATAGTATAGCTTAGCGCCCTTCAATGAAGTATGTCATCTGTACTATCGCATGCCTCGTTCCTCTGACGTCACTTGCAGCCGAAGAAGACGTCATCATGCGGAAGGCATCTCGCATCATCACCCAGCATCGCCTTCTTTCCCGAGCGGAGTTGGCTTGTTCGTCCCTGGTGCTGGAAGAAGCTACGAAGACAGTGGCAACGGTCACTGTTCGGGAGAAGCACGGCGGCAAGTGCGGTGGCGCTCCGGAAACAGCTCCGCGTCGATTCACTATGGAAATCGACCTGAAGACCGGGGCGGCTCGGTGGGATAACAACTATCCCGATATGGAAATGCGGCCTGTTCCCTGACGGACTGCTCTTTGTGTTTGAGCACACGTGTCGGTAAGAGTCCCGTAACCACAATGGGAATTAGACTGATCCGCAAGCGGACGTTCGGCGTTGTTCATGCGCCTGCACAAGGGATGCTGCCATGACCATTCTCGACCCGATTTCCGGACAGCGCGTCACCATTGACGCTTCAGGCCGCCCCCGTAAGTAGCGCGGCATGCCTAGCATCTACTGGATGAAGACCTCAGAGGCTTGGCCGGATGATGCCTGGTTGGAGACGAGTTGGACTTGTTTCGACGAGGACAAGCCGGATCGGGACAGCGACAGCCGCTGGCACACCTACATCGGCAACGTTCATCAGGAGCCTCATGGGCCACTAGCGGGCACATGGGCGTGGAGCCTGACCGCCACCCTGCCCGGCCCGGCGCTTCCATTCTCGAGAAGCGGCAGGGAAGACAAGCGAGGGGATGCCGGCCGGCGCCTCACTGACGCCTATGAGCGGATGCTGCGGTTCTATGGCAGAAGCTGCAACCCATAACGACCCTATGGGAAGCTACGCTGCCACTTCGACATCCTCGACGATGAGGGTGAGCGACGCCCGCGCCAGCAGTTCTCCCGTCCCTCCTCTGACGCTGACCATGAAAGTCCGCTGGTCGCCGTTGGGGAGGGCATCCCGAGCGATATCCGTCAGGGCTTTTTGCGCCTCGGCTTTCGCCGCCGCGAGATCCGGCAGGTCGACTCCATCAGGGTCGGGGACGAAACGCTCACCATCGTAGGTGTCGAAGAAGTAACGCGGCACCGGCATTTCCTGATGATTGGGTGCTTACAAACTCATCAGGGAACCGTTTGTTCGTTGCTCTGTCACTCCCCTCGGAGAAGCTGACGCCAACCGCGTATCTGCCGATCCGAGCAAAAGCTGGGTGGATCACCGAAGAGCCGCCAGTAACCGATGCCGGCACTGGGATTTGCGGTCCAGTACCCGACAGATTTGGGGGCCTCTGGCGGAGCCTCATCCTCAAGCAACCAAAGGATCACAGGCGTACCGTCACGTGGCGCCTCACTGATTGCGGACCAATCCCCAGGCAGGTTCGTTCTCGACATCGTAAGCTGAACCTTACGGAGTACCACGGCGTTTGTATGTTGGAAGGGATCTAATCTGGGGCGGCAAAATGAACTTTCTCGACCTTGAACCTCATGCCCAGCCCGAAATGGCTCAGGCTGAGCTTGATCGGTTCGGACATCAGGCTGTCTCCATCGTGGCTCTGGCACTGACGCTTTCCGGCGTGAGTTGTGCAATCCTGATGTACGTCATGCTCTAAGACGCTCGCCCTAGAGCCTTCTATACCCCCGGAAAATTGCGGCCCCTGGTGCCAACGAGCTTACGGACGGTGACCCACTGAGGTTCAGGCTGCCAAAAGAGTTAACTCACCCGTGCCCAGTCACTGCCCCGTTCGGGATCAACCGCCGGGCCAGCTCTTGGTACAGTATTGAGTTACCCGCCAAGGGGGCCAAAGGGGCATTGAGTTATGAGACAAGAAGTTGTTGTCAGGATGCAATCGCACTCGATTGCCCATGATGCGGTACCGCATACCACGACCCTGTTGATCTGCCGCAACACTGTTCTTCGCGCTGGTCTCAGAATGATCCTATCCGACACGCCGTTCGCCTTGGCGGATCGTGTCGTTGATCTGACGTCGGACATATCAGTCTTTGCTGAGAGCGACCGCGTTCTCATCCTGTTGGGGGAGAGCCTCTCGCCGAACGCGTACCTGGAAACCCTTGAGAGGCTGAAGGCTCAGTGTCCCTCAGCCTGGGTGGTTGTTCTGGCCGATCATTTGAAGCCCAACACCGTCCTCCGTCTGTTCGAAGCCGGTCTGAATGGGCTTTGCTCCCCCGCCATGGGCGGGAGCAGCTTGGTCAAGGTTCTTGAACTGGTGACCGACGGTGAGACCATCCTTCCAGCGGAGATTGGCCTGGCCCTGCTCGAACAGCAGTCCCGTTGGAGCGAGCCGGAGGCTCAGGAAGGTCCGTTGTTCCCGACTGTCGGGTTGGCAGGGCGGCTATCGGACAGAGAGGCCCAGGTCTTGCGATGCCTGATGGAGGGCGCCACGAACAAACTCATTGCGCGTCAGCTCGGTCTCGTGGAAGCGACCGTAAAGGTCCACATCAAGAGCATTCTGAGGAAGGTCAAGGCGGGCAACCGCACCCAAGCCGCTATGTGGGCGCAGCAGCATCTGCAACTGCCTGCCTGAGGCGGCGGACCCCACCCCTACAAGACGGACGTTTCATGAGTGGAGACTGTGGGAGGCCGTGTACGTCTGGCCCTATCTGCCCAAGGATCCGGACATGGCGCAGCGCGAATGGGACGAGAGATAGCGGGTGCGTAACCTCCTGAAATCAGTTGACCCGTCGGCCGTCGTGGAAGCGAACTGGCGGGTCTCTACGCTCGAACCATAGGCTGATAGCCCTTCCTCGCCTTGGCCATCTGAAGGGCTTGGAGGGCTGCGAGAGCCTCGCCCTCTCCTGCATGAGCGTCCAAGCGGACCTTCCCGGCGCTGCCGATCCGTCCCCAACGGCGGACCAAAACGACATTTCCGAGCAGATCCCACTCCACCTCGAGGGAGTAGAAGCGGCGCATGTTCCTGGCTGGATCGATCCGGCGCAGGGTGACGGGCCGAGTCCCCGCCTCGCTGGCGGACGATCCAGATGTGGGTTCGCCCCGGACGGCATGGCTGCCAGCGAGCAGGAAGGCGAAGGACAGTTGGCGCATGGGCGGCCTCTGTGGTGAGCCTGGACCATTAACGCATGAAACGATGAACGGATTCATACTACAGCGCTGTAATGCTTTGGCGCTACAGCGCTGTAGTTGTGCCTCTGTCAGTCCGGTTTCCTCGAAGTTCTCATCCGGACAAGTACTGCGATGTTGTTGGGGTTGTAGCCGCTCGCAGGAGTGACGTAGACCCGAGTATACCCGCCTTCCTTCCAGTGATGGAAAGTAAGATGATCCGAAAATGACGAGAGGTCGATCATGAAATCATCGGCCGTGTAAGCCGCGTCTTGTGGGGAAAAGGAATAGGTGAAATACATCATAGGTGCATTGTGACAGGTCGCCCTGTCGCCTGTCGATATCTTTCTGCGCCCTCACCGATACCTTTGGGTTACATGCGCGGGTGGTCCCTGCCGGCGCCGGCCGAACAAGCTTGACCGCAATCCGAAACCCGTTACATTTACCACTACGGACGTAGTGGCTTCCGTCACTCCCGCCATTTGTGTGATGCAGTAACGCGGGTGAGCCTGTTCTAGGCATCTCCGGCCGAGGGTTCGTCATGTCTCAGCGCAGGTTCGTCGCCTACTACCGCGTCAGCACCGAGAAGCAGGGCAGATCCGGCCTTGGCCTCGAGGCGCAGCAGGAAGCCGTTCGGTCGTACCTCAACGGCGGGGACTGGCAGCTCATGTCCGAGGTTATCGAAGTCGAGAGCGGCAAGAAGAACAATCGCCCTCGCCTGACCGAAGCCCTCCGGCTGTGCCGGCTCCATGGCGCCATCCTGATCATCGCCAAGCTGGATCGTCTCGCCCGCAACGTCGCCTTCATCAGCAACTTGATGGAGTCCGGGGTTGAGTTCACGGCCGTCGACTTCCCGCAGGCCAATCGGCTGACGGTTCACATTCTGGCTGCCGTGGCCGAGCATGAGCGTGAGATGATTTCCAGGCGGACCAAGGACGCCCTCGCCGCTGCCAAGGCGCGTGGGACGAAGCTCGGCGGGAACCGCGGCCGGATCCACCTCGTGGCCAAGAAAGGCGCTGAGGCCAGCGCCCTTGTCCGGTCGACCAAGGCAAGGAGCCGTGCGGCCGACATCAGACCTATCGTTGCCGACATCCAGGCGAGCGGCGCCACGTCTCTCCGGCAGATAGCAGCCGCCCTGAATGAACGGCACATCAGGACGTCTCGGGGCAAGAACTGGACCGCGACGCAGGTGATGCGGGTACTCGGTCAAGAAAAAGCCCCGCCGGGATTGGCCTGAGCGGGGCTGTAGTCGGTGGAGGACGTGCAGGAAAAACGGCACAAGGGGAATGCGGGGAAGCCTCCACGTCTGCATAACGGCCGCCCCGGGGGATGGTTGCATTGCGATGCTTTAGCATCGTGGTGCTGTAGTTCTACGGTGCTGTAGCGTTGTTCATCACTTCCCCGACCATGAACTTGCCGTCGGGAGTCATCCCTAGAATAGCGCCTTCAGGGACATCGAGGCGCCGCGTCTCTCTGGAGATGCCAGTGTTCGGGTCATCAATGGTCTCGCTGACATACTGAGGCCCTTCCGGCTCCCAGCGCCAGATGACGAAAGGGTTGGACTTGTGAGGTGCGCCAAGAGCGGGCGATTTGGTGAGGATCACAGCGACGACTCCGATATCTTATATCGGGAACGTACCGTGTGAGGGCTGGTTCCTGCTAAAATGCTGTAGCGCTGTAGGTTTATTCCACCGAGGCGGCATGATGCTTCTCTCTGGGTTCGGGGTGTTCGTAAACTCGGGGTAAACGCGCTCAGACCGTTCCATGCTCATTCCGCATGCCAGGGGCGACCACTTTCAGGTTTGTCCGGCGCGTGGTGCGCTGTAGATGACCCCTCCTCCGCCACGGCCTCCCTGTGGCGGGTTTCCTCCCTAAACTCGGCCATCTCAATGGGTGGCCAACTTTTCTCCTTCGCTGCCTCAAGGCGGCGTGGGCCAACTCGTGCGCGTTTATTGTTGAGGTTGCACCATGTTTCTGTCGGTCGTTCTTTCCACCCTTCGCCAGTGGCACCGTTCCCGTAAAACTGCCCGCGAGCTGGGAGCTTTGACGGATCGGGAGCTCTCCGACATTGGTCTGACGCGGGGCGACATTTCGAAGGCCGTTCGGCAGGGGCGATGATCCCTGCCAACACAGAATGAGCGAGGTGGCGCCACCTTGTGGTGCTCTAAACCTATAGTGCCGTAGCGCTATAGTGCGATGGAACCAACGTCTGTCTTCTGGTTTCACCCGCGACAGGAGATATCTGCATGGCGGACAAGTGGAACGAGCTTTGGCAGGGCACCGTCGGTGGCCGGCCCATCTCAATTGAGAAGTACGACGAAGGCGATTAACTGCGAGTGTGGACTGTCCAGAAAGAGGATACTCTTGGCACCCTGACGCAGGAGGGAAGCGCGACTTTGGCGACTCCTAGCATCGCGAAGGGTGACAGGATCGAGATTAACGGCGAGGACAAAGCCGAACTCGAGGCCAACCTGATTGCGGAGGCTGACTTCTCAGAAGAGGAAGCCTCCAAGATTATCAACGAAATCGTCGAGAGTTGATTGAGGATGGCGCTACAGCGGGATGCTGCTGTAGCGCCATAATGCTACAGCGCAGATGCAGTTCTACTCAATACCTATTTCCTTGCATACGCGACCCGGCGTCAGGCCTTTCGATATCATGTCTTGGCATATGCTGGAGAACTCAGCCTTCTTGGCCTCAAGTGCGGCTGCACGGGCGTCAGCATTGAACCATTCGCTGAACACATTCCATGCCGGGCTGATCACCAAAACATAGGCAGTGAAGACCGCGGCCCAGGTGATGGCTCCAGCGAAGAACGAGGCTGTTCCTGAAGGACTCGGCTTCCGGAGCCCATATTTCAGGACAAGGTGGCCAATAACGAAGGTCCCAGCAACAAGTGCACCTGTAAGTGCCGCAGTAACAACAGATTGCATTACTTCACGCTTCCCTGGGCGGCAGCCTTCATCTCGGCGGACGTCGGGTGGCCGTGCCTCCTCAGAACTTCGTCAATTCCTTCCATGATGAGGTCATGAACCTTCTGGTCCGTATGGAAGGCGATTTCCTTCAGTTTCCGGTGAGCCTGCTTCGGCAGATACACGCTCGTGTGGACGATGTCCGGCGTGGCCTTGCGAGCTGCCGGCTTCACGGCGGGGATCGGCTCCGGGGCAGGGCTGACGGGTTCAGGAGCGGGCGTCTGGTTGATGAGGCCTGCCACGAGGGAGGGGCGCTTGGTCATTTCACTTTGCCTTCGTCTTGCGGGCGATCCAGGTCCAAAGATTGCGGACTTCCTCGGAGGCTCGTCCCTCCGGGGCGTATTCGGTCACGCCCTTCCCGGCCGCAATGGCGTCCTGATGGTCGACGAGTTGAGTCATGGCGGGTTCTGCGAGAACCCCGAACATAGCGAGCCCGCTGGCTGCTTCCGTGGCACGGCTGCTCTTGTTGGGGGGGCATTGGTTCAGCAGGAACGCGAACCGCTCCTTCATCTCGAGGCGCATCAAGGCCTCGACCGTCGGGAGCGTTGCCTTCAGATCCAGCTTCGACGGCCGAGCGAGGACCAGGCAAAGGTCCGCTTCCTTCATGGCCAAATTATTGGTCGTGTTCGCGCTGCCGGCCGTATCGAGAACCACGAAGGTGAAGCCCTGGCCCTTGAGGCCCTGGAGGATCTGCGGAAGCTGGCTCACCTGGTCCGGAGTGATGCGGTCGACGGCAATGGAATCCTCTTCACGGGTATCGCCCCAATCGGCGAGGGAGCCTTGAGGATCCAGGTCTAGGGCAGCCACCTTCTCGCCGGCCTGGGCAGCCGCAACGGCAATGGATGCCGCGATGGTGGTCTTGCCGACGCCTCCCTTCTGGGTGACGAGAGTCAGGGTTTTCATGATGCTACAGCTCCATGGTCTTACGACATCGTAGCGCCATCAGATTAAAGCGGCGTAAACGTACAGCGCTCCGATGCTGTAGCACTACAATGCTGTAGCGGGTGCTCTAAGGCCTGGATCGCCCCGGGGCAAGGTCACCAGGCGGTGATTGTGGACGTTGGTGTTCCTCAGGGCAGGAGATCCCGTCCGCGGCTGGTGTCCGATAACCTTCGTTCGTTGAGAGCCTATAAGGCAGGGGAGGGCGCAATTCTGTCGCCTGTCGAACCGCACCATGCAGACTGCGGCAGAGGACCCAGAACGTTCCTGTGGATGTATCATCGATCTGTGGGAACTGCGCAGGCTAAGGGAACATTCTTGAAGTGTATCCGCTGCGCAAAGCGGAACCAGCCGGAAAGCTTGTGTCTGGAAACTCGAAGCTTTCCGGCTGTCCATTAACCCGAACCATGGGAGCGGGCTGTTCATGCTAGTCCATCGGCGAGCCAACGAACAGGCGCCCTCCAGGTTCCGGACGCCTAGAAAGGGGCAGCCGAAATGTTCGAGGCATTGATCTACGGGGGAATCGGTTCCCTGTACTTGCTACTCGCTGCGCATCACTTCAGCGCCTTGTAGTCTCTGGGCGGCGGGGAAACCTGCCGCCTATTCCCATCACAGCGGTGTCGTGCTTCAGTGCTTTAACGCGACAGCACTACAGTGCTGGGTGAGGCGACAAGGAGAGCAGTACATCCGTGCTCGCCCTTGTCCCTCAGGCCAAGCGGCCACGGCATCGATCTAGCGGTGGCCGGTGACAGGCCAATGACACGGAACGGGAAGGGAGCATATGTCGGAGCAGTCGGAAGAGAACAACCAACAGGACGAGGGCGAGGGGACCGCCAGCACACCGCAGCTCGACCGCCTTCAGAAGCTTGCCAATGCGGCAGCCGCACGGGACCAGGCGAGGCAGTGGAAGGCGCGTCAGATGGGGCTGGGAAACCGGGGCGAAGCATCAGAGGTGCGCAGCCTCAATCATGATGCGGACGCCAAGGCACAGGCGGAAGAAGCCATGCAACGGATGATGGCGAAGCCCGTGAAGAAGAAAACAAGATGGTGAGATAACTTCTCTGCTGTAGTGCTGTCCCAGACGTGCGGCGGCTCAATGCCAAGACCGCTATCGCATTACAGCACTACAGCACGAACAAGGACAGCTTCTCAGACACGTCGCCGTCTGGACACGTGTACTCGACCACCACTTCAGTCTTTCCGTCGTCTCTGGATCGATACGAAGCCGGCGATGGAGTGCAGCGGCATTTCCGCATGGCGGCACGGATCTTCTTTTCCGCCGCATCGATGTCGCGCTTGCTGCTGACGACCCGGACAAATTTGTGCTTCTCCATATCCTCGTTCCTGTTCGACGGATGGCCTGCGGACACAGCAACTGTCCGCCCCGGAGCAATCGACGGTTAACGAGCGGTTAACGCCTCACTGTCAACTTGAATCGAGGCCTGATTCATTGACTCGTAACCGAGCCCAAGGCGTCATGCCTGATTAGCCGAATTTTCAACCATGGGATTCGGCGGGAACTGAAGGAGCAACTGCCGCGACAGTGACCGACTAGAAAAGCGAAGGCCCCGGAGAGCGCCAACTCTGCCAGGGCCTTGGAAATCGATAGAGGGACTTTCGTCACCAGCCAGTAGCGAAGGTCTCACACTCCCTCAGGGGTGTCAACGGAGAACATCGTTTCTCCGAGCGATGAATGCTTGCCTGGAGAGAGGAATCCTTTGCGGGAGTCCTTTCGATCACGCGCGGCCCATCGAAGGGCCTGCTATGTCTGTCGTTCAACACGTCTTTCCGTTCGCCCGCCCCTTGGCGTCGAAGGTGCGGAGCGTTCGCCGTCCTTTCCATCCGCTGCGGGTCTCCAGCCCCTACAAGCTGCCGCATGATGTGCGGGATCTGCTTGCCGCAGCTCTGGCACCATTCCGGAACAGGGACGCGGCCTTTTCCCTGGCTGTCTTCCTCGCTCGGTTCTGGTCGATGCCGGGGAGGGTGGCGGGGTCATTCCCCATAGACCGCCGCGCCCTCGCGGATCATTCGGAACTGGTTCTGACTGAAGCGCGGGTGAGAGGAGCCATCAAGACCCTCGAGGCAATCGGCTTCCTGGATCGATTAATCCCGGCGCCTGGTTCGCAGTACAAGGCAGTCGGCGAGGGACTGCACCGCAAGCCCATCTTCTTCGTGTTCGGCGGGGACTACGCTCGGCTGTTCCTCGCAGCCAACAAGCGGGCTGCGGCGGCGCAGGGCAGGGGATCGAAGACGGTGCGGCCTATGCCATCA
The DNA here is from genome assembly GCF_013307435.2 of Microvirga terrae. NCBI lineage: Bacteria > Pseudomonadati > Pseudomonadota > Alphaproteobacteria > Hyphomicrobiales > Methylobacteriaceae > Microvirga > Microvirga terrae. The sequence goes on along the minus strand of NZ_CP102848.1, from coordinate 13,084 downwards.
GAAGCAGCACGGCGGCCGGCCACCAGTTCCCCTGTTGTTTCGGCTCCTAACTCGCCCAAAGGCAGGAGCGAAGCGGGTAAGTTGGTGCTTATGGGTGAGGTAAGAAAGGAAAGCGGCCTTCCCCCATTGGCCTTTGAGCCCGACCCTCGCTTGGAAGCCGCGTTGGAGAACCTGCGGAGAGGGGTTTTCGGCAGGGCCGAAGGCGCTTCCAGAGCCATCCCAGACAGGCAAGGCGCCCCCTGGAATGACAAGACGGGGAGGGCATAACCATGCCGAAGAAAGCCATCATGGCCGACCAGGACATCGCGTGCACGAAGTGCGGCAATCCTTTCCGGCCGACGGCGCGGGCCATGCAGAAGAAGTTCTACTGGTGCGGACCGTGCCGTCATCCGAACGGGCAGGACAGAAGCACATTCCAGCACGGCCGGGGCCGCCAGTGGAAGCATTGGAGCCGAGAGGAGCTGGAGGCTCTGATCCGTGGCGAGATTGTCCAAGGCCGCGGCTCTCGATCCCTGAAGGACAAGGCATGGCGCCTCGGGATCAGATATCGGGAGGGTGCTTGGAGCAAGGGGGAGATTGCGTTCCTGCGCCGGCATTATCCTGACCGGGGCAAGCCTTACTGCATGTTCAAGCTTCAACGCAGCAAGTGGAGCATCGTCAATAAGGTTCGGGAGTTGGGCCTGAGTACGATCAACAGGCGCGGGCTTAGCAAGACGAAAGCTCTCTCGGTGGAGCAGCGCGAAACCCTCTATGAGACGGTTGATGCTCTCGTGCCCAAGAGCATCCCGCCGCAGATACGCGAGGAAATGGTGATGAGCCTGATCCTCGACACCTTGGACCGCAAGATCCAGTTCTCCGACCTCGCCGGTCACGTCAAAGAGTACCGCACCAAGGCTTACGCCATGTTCCCGGAGAAAGGCGCCCATGCATCCTTGGATGCCCAGCTCTACGACGACGGCCCTATGACTCTTGGGGACACAATCGAAAGCACGGCGTTCCGGTTCTAGGGTGTCCTACGTACCGAAACGGAAGGCCATGATTTCAGCCCATCCGGCAACGGCCGAGGCACTGATCCCGTCTGCTAGGGCCTCCCAGGGATGTGCCGGCATCACGAGCTGCCAAAAAGCAGCCGTGCCAAGAACCATGGTCACGACATGCGCAATCAGGAATATTCGAGAGGTCATGGCTGGCGAGTTCCTGATTGCAATGATGTGGCTTGTTCCGGCGAGACTATCACCCTACCGCTGCCCTTTGGAATGGCGAACCTGAGATATTCGCTCGATGCCTGACGAACTCCGCTCTCCTATCAAGCATCATCTCGTGCTGCATCGAATCGACCCGGAGCACGGCGCCAGGCGGTTTTACTCGCTCATGATCGAGAGAGACTTGTTCGGCGTCGTGCGCCTCGTCTGCCATTGGGGGAGGGTCGGGACACGGGGGCAAGAGTCCGTGACGGAGTTCTCGACCGAGAGTGAGGCGGCGGAAGCTCTGGAGGCGCTGGCGAGTACAAAGCGGCGGCAAGGATATCGAGACTTGTAGATCGTGGAAGTTACAAACCGAACTTTAACCGTGGCTGTAGCAGGATGCCGGCACTGGGCGGTCGCGTATCAGCCCAATCAAGGCGGGGCCCTTACCCTCGCAAGCGCCCTGGCTGAGGTCCACGACTCCCTCGGCTGGGGCGTCAGGCGCTCTCAGCCGGAGGTCCGCATGACCCCTCGGTGAGGGCGTTTTCCTTGTCGCGTTCGCGACCCGAATTTACGATAACAGCTTGTATGGAAGCTGGCGCTCCGCCGGATTAAATCGCCGTTGTTACCTCTCCTTACTTGAGAACATAAGTCTAGGTTACGTTCTCCGATCAACATCTTTGAATATGATCCTTTTGATGCCTGTTCTGGCTTCTAAAGGGTCTCGGATGCCTCACAGCGAGAAAAGGCTGACGGAACGGGAATACTATGTTCTCGGCAGCATTGCGGAGCCATCCCGCGGCCAAGGAAACAGGAGACTGCATCGTTTCGCGGCGGAGATGGAGAGGCTCGTCCAGCGAGGCTACCTGGAGAAGGTGGTGACTGGTGATCCCAAGGGCGATCAAGTTTCTGTCTACAAGATTACCCATAAGGGCCGAGCGGCTTGGCAAGCCTATCGTTTCGTCGATCCCTAAGGTGCGCCGTTTCGCATGATACCCAGTGCGGAATGGAGTGAGCGGACGTTCTGTGCTTCGATAGAGCTACCCCGTGGGGCCGTATTGCAGCGTAGAGACCTGAGGCTAATCTGGACGCCTTGCGGGTGAAGCAGGCGATGGCGGAGACCGTTCCGCACAGCGACGGGGCAGCACCGTTCCCCCGCTCCAGAGTTCATCAGTTGATGATACCTCGGGTCGGATCTCGTACCTCCCCATCAACGGACTTTCTGAATGGCGCATGTCTGGGCGGTCTGCACACTGCTACCTGAGCAGGGCGAGCAAGCCTGGGAACTGATTGGCATCTACGATAGCCTCGAGGCCGCCCTCGAAGCCTGCACCGATGATCAGACTACGGCCGTGCGGTTCGAGTTGAACAAGAGCTATCGGGGCATCCATGACTTAGAGGTCATCACCCCTCGACAGTTGGCGCAACCAACGGACGACACTGACGAGCTGTGAAATGAACAGGTCTGGAGCGGGAGAACTCGCAGGAATGCCGGAACCCATAACTTCGCGGCCGTGCGTGCGGTCGACCACCTGATCATCCGGCAAAGCCCGCGAGGGAGAGACCGAGACCTGAGCTTTCCCAGCCTCTCCCCGCCAGGATGAGGAGCAGTTAGGGGCTATGCTCCAGATCCAAGCCAAGAGGGATTGCCGCACCTCCAGGGACGGGAACGATAGCTAGCTCTGCGTGGTCCTACATCAGGAGCCTTCCCCTACTCCGCCGGAAGGAAATCAAACCAGCTCCCGCCTGGGACAGCTCTCGAGGACCTCGCACGGGAGATGCGGTAGCGCAGGTACACCGACGTTTGAAGTTGCCGGCGTCGAGGCCGGATTCCCCGAATAACGGGTTGCCACGCCAGATTTTCTAACATGAGTGGGGCAGACCGGATTCAGGGGAATCCCCGCCAGCGGCTTTCCTAGGCCATTCTAGGGGGTAATGGGTCGGGAAAGAGAACAGCAATCGGAACCGGAACTTGACATCGGCGCAGATACGCTGTAGCTTATACAAAGACAGCCGCATTCAATCCCGGCCAGGGGATTGGCGGCTGATCTAAGAACGGTCTCGTTTCCGAGAGTTTGGATATGGTGTATGTAACAAATACGGGGGAGGGCGACAAGATGAGTAACGTGAAACGCGTTACAGAAAATATGTACGCATCCCCGATGCACCATCGGGAGCGGGATCACTCCACCAACGAGTGTAGGGGTTCCCGACATGTCAGCATCTCCGGCGCCGCAAGCGCCTTCTACCACGCGACGTAAAGACGTTGCGCTAGTTCCCTTTTACCGCCCTGAGGCGATTTCGACCCGCGAAGCAGCGCTTATCGCGGGCGTCAGTGTTGTAACCATCCGTGTGTGGGTCGAGCGTCATTGCATCGGCCGGCGCGTCGGCGGCGTTGTGCTGGTCTCCCAGCCCGCCCTCCTGGCTCACCTCGAGGGTGACGAGGAGGCCTTGAACCTCTACCGCCAGGGCAACCGCACGGATCCCCGCATCGGAGCGTACTTCGAGCGGTGTGGCATTCCTCTCTCCGTCTTCCAGGCCGGAGGAGCTGCCTAACATGTCCCGATCCAAGCCAACTGTCAGCCTCGAGGTCAAAGTCGAGGATCGCACCCTCGTGTTCACAGGCCGGGTTGCCTGGGCGCTCCAGAACCTCATTGACCGTGGGGAACGTGGCGTCACGCCAATCGATACCCCCGGCCCGCGCTGGAGCCACTACATCTTCGTGCTCCGGGGCTACGGTCTCACCATCGAGACCATCAACGAGTCTCATGGCGGACCCTTCAGCGGCACCCATGCCCGCTACGTCCTGCGCACCCCTGTCACGGTCCTCAAGGACAAGCGGTTCGGGGAGGCAGCATGACGGTCGCCCAACTCGACATCCGCACCCTTGCCAAGAACCTCGGCGGCGAGGTCTCCGGTCGCGACCGGATCCTTGCCCCGGGGCCTGGTCACAGCCGGCATGACCGCAGCCTGTCCGTGAAGATCGACAAGGGCGCTCCGGACGGCTTCCTGGTGACGTCCTTCGCGGGCGATGATCCGATTGCCTGTCGGGATCACGTGCGATCCGCGGCCGGGCTGCCTGCCTGGGCTCCGTCTTCCAGGGATCGGGCGCCTACGCCCCGTCCCTTCGTCTTCGTGCCGGCTGAACCGGACGAGGAGGAGAAGCGGAAGGCTGCATGGCTTCAGTCCCGTGTCCTGACGATGTGGAACGAGGGACGCAATCCCCGCGGGACCATCGTCCAGACCTACCTCGAGGGGAGGGCGCTTGCTCTCCCTGACGAGGTCGCTGGCGCCGTCCTTCGCTTCCATCCGGCTTGCCCCTGGAAAGACGAGAGCGGCCAGGTCATCCGCGTTCCTGCGATGATTGCTGCCATGCGCTGCATCCATACGGATCGGCTCAAGGCGGTTCACCGGACGAGGCTGACGCCCGACGGCAGGAAGGTTGACCGCCGTATGCTCGGTGATGCCACTGAGGCCGCCATCAAGCTTGATGCGGACGAGATGGTGACGACCGGACTGACCGTCGGCGAAGGGATCGAGACTGTTCTTGCCGCTCGTCAGCTCGGGTTCCGGCCGGCTTGGGCGTTGGGTTCGGTTTCGACCATGGGGACGCTGCCGGTCCTCGCCGGCATCGAAGTCCTCACGCTTCTGACGGAGGACGACAAGACGGGCGCCAACCGCAGGGCCGTTCAAGCCTGCGGTACCCGTTGGCATGAGGCGGGCTGTGAGGTCATCACGGTTGCCTCGAGGGCTGGCGGTGACGTGAATGACGCCCTTCAGGGGAGGGCTGCCTGATGAGCAACTTGGCACCCCCTTCTGAACTCGCCTCCAACCTGGTGGAGATGCGGCGCTTCCTTCCGGAAGGGACGCCGGACGTCGTCGTCCATAGCGAGAAGCCCAAGGCTCTCCTGTCGGCCACCCCCTTCAAGTGGAAGGATCCTCGCACCATCCCGCCGCGCGAGTGGGTCTATGGTCGCCACTATGTCCGGCAGTTCATCTCAACCACTGTCGCCCCAGGAGGCGTCGGCAAGTCGTCCCTGAGCATCGTTGAGGCCCTGGCCATTGCGACGGGTCGAGAACTGCTCGGCATCAAGCCGGATGAGCGGACGAGGGTCTGGCTCTGGAACGGTGAAGATCCGATGGACGAACTGGAGCGGCGTGTTGGTGCCGCCATGATGCAGTTCGACATTGCCCCGGAGGAGATTGAGGGATGGCTTTTCCTCGACTCCGGCCGCACGTCCGAAATCGTCATCGCGACCACAACGAAGAACGGGGCAGAGCTTGCCCTTCCAGTCGTCGCCGCCCTGGAGGAGACCATCATGAGCAACCGCATTGGAGTTGTTATCCTCGACCCATTCGTTTCGGTGCATCGCGTCTCCGAGAACGACAATGGGCAGATTGAGATGGTGGCCAAGGCGTTCGCACGGATCGCGGACCGGACGAATTCCTCAATCGATCTGGTCCATCACGTTCGGAAGACGAACGGTGCGGAGGTGACGGTTGAAGATGCCCGCGGTGCAGTCTCGATGCTGGGCGCCGTCCGTGCTGCTCGGGCCATCAACCAGATGACCCAGGACGAGGCCGACAAGTGGGGGGTAGAGAACCGCCGCCTGCACTTCCGGTGCTTCGACGGAAAGGCCAATCTTGCCCCGCCGTCAGAGAAGTCGATCTGGTTCAAGCTGGCTTCGGTCAACCTGGAGAACGGGACGGAGAAGCGCCCGAGCGACATCATCGGTGTGGTGACACGCTGGGAGCCTCCCAAGCCGTTCGACGATGTCACCACGGACCACATGCACGAGGTCCGGCGCCGCGTGGGTGAAGGACAATGGCGCCTTGATCCTCAGTCCGGTGATTGGGTGGGCAAGTGTGCCGCTGAGGTCCTGGGCCTCGACCTGTCCGACAAAGCCGCGAAGTCCAAGGTCAAGACCATCATCAAGACATGGATCGATACGGGCGCCCTCGCAACGGAGGAGCGCAAGGACAGCAAGCGTAACCTCCGGACATTCGTCGTGCCGGGTCCCTTCGAGGGGCAGGGTTGATGCTCTGTTCTCTCTTGCCTCACCTCATAGCCTCAAGGTGGGGCAGAGGTGGGGCACGTGAGGCAGCCGCACCGCCCCGCCACACCCTCTATAGGGGGGCGGGGGGTGTGGCGGGGCAGAAAGAACAATCTGGGTGAGGTGGGGCAATGACGGACGAAGTGGAACGAAAGGACGGGAACGACGCAGACCGCCTCTTGGAGGAAGGACCGTCGATCATTCGCTCCGGGGCGCGGGGGCTCTTCGGGCTCCTGATCACGGGGGCGCCGATGGACGGAACGTTGCAGTGGGTCGGGGTGACCGTCATGAACATGCTCGCCGCCTGGCGACTGAGCCGGGGGACAGTGCGGTATCTTCCCTTCGTCGAGGATGAGGCGTTCCGGATGGCCTTCCGGAACATGGAAGAGGGGATGGCGGAACTCACCGAACAGGTCGATCTGTTCGCAAGGCGTGGGGAAATGGCATGGCCGCGGGGTGTGGTGGTTGCCTATGCGCACGCCATCGAAGAACAGGCTTACGAGCTCGCCGCACAGGTCGGAGGAGAGGGGCGCGTGAAGCCCATCTTCGAGGCCCGCACGGGCGACGGGGAGGGCGACAACACCACCCCTGGGGTCGACGAGATGGCCATGGCCTACCTTCGGACCAAGGCTCTGGAGGTCGCCGGCTTGGCGCTGTCGATCCAGACCGAACTTCAGGCGGCCGCGGATGGAGAGGACGGGAAAGAAGCCTTGAGCACCGCCGAACGGGTGCGCCGGAAACGTGAACGGGAACGCCGGGGGCTACGGCACATGATCCCGGTCAGCGTCTACGACGGGGACTTGGATCTTCTGCGGGACTTTGGCCACCTCCGGGGCACGGAAACGACCAACAGGGACGCCATCTCACGCGCCCTCGAGGTTTTCCTTGCTGGGGCCTACCTCTCCAAGTCCTCGAAGACGGTACCGTTCGAAGGGCGTCTTCTGGCGCAGATGGCGCGGATCAAGGATCTGCATTCCGACAAGGGAGATGAGTAATGGTTGGACGTCCTCGTCTCGCAGGTGAGCGGTCCCCCGTCACTGGCCGCTTGAAACAGACCTGGCGCGGCTCCGAGGCGCCGCTCCGGAGGCAATCCGAACTGGAGCGTCTTCTGGCCAAGGGGCTGATCGAACGCCGACACCTCACGGTCGCTCGGCAATGGGCTGGGATCGTCGGGCAACATGACCGCGTGATTTCAGCGCCTGTCCGTACCTCGAGGAGTCCTGACTACGAAGCTGGCCGCTCGGGGAAGTCGGATGGCGACGGGTACCGCTGTCGGGGATGCGACGGCCAATGCGAGGCCAAGTGCTCCTCTGCGGACCGCGTGAAGGGCCAATGGGACAGGGCGAAGGCAGTCCTCGGTTCCTCCTGGAGCATCGCCTATGACGTGGTGCTCCTCGACTTCGGCTGTGACGATGTCGACGCCCGACGGCTGCGGGATGGGCTGGAGCGGCTCGCCCAGGTCTGGGACAGCGTAGGCAAGTAAGAAGAATGAGAAGAAAAAGAAGCATACTTGTAATGCGCGAAGTACAGTAGCAATCGCTCAACAACTAACAAGTATCCAACTATAATTCCTCCTCCGTTCTAGGTAATCTCTATACGAAACCTAGAATGGAGGACTTATGTTCGAAGCTCCAAATCATTACGAGCGTCGGGCCAAGTACCCTGAAGTTGTTACGACGCGGGTTCCGACCGAACTTCGTGAGGCGGTGAAGCAGATTGCCGCCCAGGAAGACGTCTCGATGCACGAATTCATCCGTCGCGCCATCGGCGAGAGGATTCAACGCTTCGGGAACGGCATGAATGGCGAGGACGCCCTTCCCTCGTTTGGCGTCAGGGCCTGATCATGCAGGCGGATACGCGGGAAGCACTCAGCTTGGGGCTGGACAAGGCACAGGCCTGGGAGCAGATCCGCACGGCTGCCATCGTTGATCTGGAGCAGGCACAGGCATTCCTTGGTCTCGTCCTTGCCCAGATGCGGAACGCCCCGGGGAACTCCGAGGCTCTCAACTACGCCCTTCGGGGATTCCACCATCACGCGACGGGCGCCCTGAACCTTCTGAAGGACTATGGGAACACCGCTCGCCTTGATGCGATGCCGGCAGAGGGGAACGCCTGATCATGGTGCAGCCCCTCTCCAATTCGTTTCAGCAGAGGTTCGACCAGGTCCACGCATTCGCCCTCACGGATGAGAGTCTGCGTGAGATTGCCGATGTCATAGGACCGGACGTCCTCGAGCACATCAGGCAGGCCCGTGAGTGCTTGGACCTCATCATCCAGTCCTGGGAACAGGGCCGGACCGATGGGCTGTCGATCCACGGGTATCTCCTTCAACACCAGGAGCACATGCGGCAGTCCATGGAGATTGCCGAGAGCTACACCGCCCTTGTGGCCAATGCCTTTCGTGACACCCAGGGCGATGCAGAGCAGGAAGTCACTCCCGCAGTTCCTGAGACGCCCTGGCTCTTCAGCATCCCTCTTGAACGTACCATGCAGGAAGTTGGGCTTTGGATGCCTCACTTCCAGACCTTTGCGAAACGCCGCAATTCGCAAGCCATCCTCGAGGCCATTCAGGCCGGGGATGTGCAGATCCACCTCGTCCTGGACCGGGGCGACGTCGTGGCAGCCATCGGAACCCGCGTGTTCGATCACGAACGGGGCCGCATCGGCGAACTGATGTGGTGGGGCGGCAAGTCGATCCCAGCCACGCAATCGGTCCTCCCAGAACTCTTCCAACTCCTCGGGGAGCAAGGCTGCTCCCGCCTCGTCGCAACAGGCCGCGAGGGCCTGACGCGCATCCTTGAGCCGCACGGCTTCAAGCGCACACAGATTACTTTGGAGAAGCCCTTTAATGTCTGACAATTGGTTTGGTGGTGGCGGCAGCGGTAAGCCCGCAACCTCCACGCAGTCCCCGTGGGAGCCTACACAGCAGCCCCTCAAGGACATCATGGGAACGGCTGGCACCTTGTACAACCAGTACAAGAACAAGTCGACGCTCGCCCCGCTCAATGCTTACTCGAAGGAAGCCCTGAACCAGACGCGTTCGCTTGCCGCTCAAGGTGTGCCGGGTCTCGATGCAGCCTATGGCGCTCATTCCTCGCTTCTCAGCAACAACGGCATGACGTCGGGCATGAGCCAGGCAGCCGGCATTCTCGGAGGCTACGCTGCCAACAACGGCATGACTTCGGATCTGCAAGAGGCGGCCGGGTACCTGAAGAACTTCGCTTCAGGCCAGTACAACGAAGACCCGCGCCTTCTGGCGACGGTTGAACGCGAGCGCAACAATGCCCTGAACGCCGCGAAGACCCGCATGGGCCAGTCCTACGGGTCGGCCGGCATGGGGGCGGGCTTTGCCAATGCGGCAGCAGGCGCCACCGACCAGTTGATGCTTCAGAGCAATGAAAACGCGAGGAACAGGCAGTTGCAATCGGCCGGCATCCTCGGGGACATGTACCAGGGCGCCGCCAATCGTGGTCTGTCGGCTGCTGGTGCGATGGGTTCGCTCTACTCGCAAGGCGCCGACAACATGATGGGTGCGATGTCGATGACGGGCGCCCTGAACAATCTCCGGTATGACCCCGCCAGCCGCCTGGCGAGCGTCGGTGACTACTACCAGCAGCGGGATCAGGCCAAGTACGACGCGAAGTTCGACCGTCTCTCGCAGCTCTCCGGCTTCATCAACCCGATTGCCGGCATGGGCAAGACCACGACCGCCACGAAGGCCACGCCGTCCGCGGCTCAAGGCATCTTGGGTGGTGCGATGGCCGGCAACAGCCTGCTCGGTCCCTGGGGCGCCATCGGCGGAGGAATCCTCGGTGGCCTCGGTGCGTTCTCGTAAGGAGGCCAGGACATGAGCGGTGGAATTCTTGGCGGGATCTTCGGCGACATGGGGTCCGGGGGCTTCGGGATCCTGAGCAGCACTCCCGGGGCAGTGACGACGGGGGTGCCGTCCCCGCAGTATGGGTCGGGCATCCTCGGGGGGCTGAACCGCATGGCGGACCAGAACCCCTATGCCCAATTGCAGATGGCGGCCGCCCTCCTCGACGGTGAGGGCTGGGGCGGTGGCATTAAGGGCTTCGCAGAAGGCGCCCAGCAGGATAACGCGTTGCGCATCCAGCGGCAGAAGCAGGCGGAACTCGAACAGAAGCGTGTTGGGTATCAGAAGTTCGCCGAGGAAATCGGTCATCCTGAACTCGCCAACATGCCGGACGTCCTCGACTCCCTGGCGCTCGACAAATACAAGCGCCGCGAGCCGACTGAATGGGACCGCCTCACGCAGGGTCTGTCCCCTGAGGAGTTGCAGAAGGCCAAGCGCTACAAGCTCGGCCTCGAGACCAAGCCTGCCACGACCGACGACATGGTCGAATTCGAGTTGGCGAAGCGTGATCCGGAATTCGCGAAGTTCCTGCGTGACAAGAAGGGTGCTCCCAACGCCCCGTCGGGTTATGCCTACGGTCCTGACGGCAAGCTGGCCCCGATCCCTGGTGGCCCGCAGGATCCGGACCGGGATATCAACGATCCGTTGCCCGCTGAAATCGCTGGCCGCTTCGGTCTGGCCAACGAGTACTTCAAGCGCTTCGGCGGCATTGAGACGGATCTGAAGTCGCAAGATCCGAAAATTACCGGACCGATTGATGGTCTCGGCTTCGGCAAGAGCGGTTCACTCCAGCGTGACATGAAGATTGGTTCTGAGGCTCTCGTCCGCATGTTGACGGGCGCCGGCCGCTCCGAGTCCGAGGCGAAGGAAGAGGCTAACCAGTACCTGGTGCAGCCGTCTGACAACGCCGCCACTGTTCTGGACAAGCAGTATCGCCTTCGGGCTGCTCTCCGGAGCGCCCAGCGTGAAGCTCTCACGGGCCGCCGTTCCAAGCGTCAGCTTGATAAGGACTACCCCGAGTTCGAGTCCCCGACGTTCGACGAGGTGCAGAAGCGGGTCTACTCCGGAGCACGGAAGCCCATCGGACAGAACCGTGCATCGGTCACGGCCCAACAGGCTGCCAGCGGCAAGACGTCCTCGGGCGTCACCTGGTCGGCACGGTGAGGTGAAGCATGACAACCCTCACCATCGGCAATCGGGAAGTTGAAGTCAGCGACGACTTCCTGAAGCTCTCTCAGGAACAGCAGAACGCGACCGTGGAGGAAATCGCACAATCACTCGGGGTCACGGGTGATGACGCAGGATCCGATACGGGTGAAGCGCCCGAACTCACAGCCGGACGCGCCGCAGGCCTCACGGGTCGAGCGGGTGTGCAGGCCGTCCCCGGGGCAATCGCTGGCCTTCCGGCTCTCGCCTACGACGGAACGATTGGCTTCCTCGAGAACATGACGCGCCAGGCCTACAACGTCGGCGCCCGTGCTCTCGGGGCACAGGAGGTTCCCTATCGCGATCCGTTCAAGATGACCAATGCCGTCTCATCGCTGGGTGAAGCTGGGGCTGACGCCCTTGGCCTGCCGAAGCCAGAGACGGAGGGCGAACGCATTGCGGTTGCCGGCGGACAGACTGCCCTCGAGGCACTGTCCGGGGCGGGTCTCGCCAAGGCCGGCGCGAAGACCGTCGAAGGCGGGACGAGGCGGGTTCTCACAGAACTTGCGGATGCTCCCTTCACGCAGGCTGCCATCGGTGGTCTTGCAGGGACTGGTGCCCAGACGGCCGTTGAGAACGACGTCAATCCGCTCCTCGGAACCGTCGGGGGCTTGGCTCTCGGCGTCACCGGGGCTGCTGTTCCCACGTTGGCACGGCAGGGCTTCCAGTCGGCGACCAACGCGTTGGATCAAGCCATCCTGCGGTCACCCGAGGCTCGGGAGCAGGCAGCCAAGGCCCGCATCTATGGCGCGGCCTCGGATCCTGAAGCTGCCTTGCGGGAAATCGATGAAGGAGCGGGGGCGGAACTCGTCCCAGGCTCTCGGTCGACCACGTTCCAGGCTACGGGTGACATGGGGCTTGGTTCTCTTGAGCGGGAGTTGCAGACAGCCAATCCGGAGGTGTTCGCAGAACGCCGGGGCGCTCAGAACTCGTCCAGGCTGGAGTCCTTGCGGTCGGTCCAGGGTGAAGGGAATGCCGAGGAGATTGTCACCTTCCTTCGGGGCCAACTGGATGAAATCGACAGCATCACGGCGGGGTATGAAACCAAGGCCCGCGCCGCGGCTGAAGATGCGGCTGGCCGTCTCCGTCCCAGCGAGGACGCTGACGTCGTCGGACGCTCGCTCCGGGGCGATATGCAGGATGCCGAGGAACTGGCTCGGCAGCGTGAGGCCTCCCTCTGGAATGCCGTTGATCCGGACGGAACCCTCACCGCTCCCATCCAGGGTGCCAAGCAGAAGGTGGCCAGCATCTACGACAGCCTGAGCGACGCTGCGCGGCTGAAGGTTTCGCGTGACGAGAAGGCCATCACGGACCTGATCCGCGACAAGCCTAGTGTCGTCTCCCTCCGCGAGATGATGGACCTCCAGTCCGTCATCAAGGAAACCATGCGTGAGGAGTTGAGCCGGAAGGGTTCAACCCGGACCTATGCCCGCCTGACGCAATTGCAGCAGGTTCTCCGGTCGGCTATGGAAAGAAGTGCGGCAGAGCGGATTGCTTCCGACCCTGCCACCAACGGACGTTTCCAGGCCCTCGTCAATGAGTTCCAAGCCGGATCTGCTCAAGGAATTGGAAGCGGCAATCGCGCCGCTGGAGCCCTACGAGCGGGCTCGGTTTCTGGCATGGGTGGAGAAGCGTCTGCGCAAGGACGCGGACCTGGATCATTTGCGGGCTCTTCGCGAGTACAAGGCTCTGCGCAACAAGGCCGCGGTCTCTCCCTAACCCAATTCATCGCCAAGAACGGCGGTCTGCCTCTCGACGCTGAAAGC
>NZ_CP102847.1 GCF_013307435.2 Microvirga terrae | reverse complement strand
ATCCATGGTGAGCTCTCTCCTCTCCTGACCCAGCGGGCTGGTATTGACGCTGAGGATGCTTTCCTGCTCCGTTGCCTTCATCACGGCCTCCCGGCACAAAGCTCATGGGATCGAACCTACCGGGCCGGCGCCACTGCTGCGCCAGAGGAATTGACGTCCTTGCAGCGCGATTGCTGCCGTCGCGGGCCTATTCACGCTCAGATCGTCTCCGAGACTTCGGCAGTGACATCCCTTGCAACAGTCTTATAATGGATTTCATTCATGCACTGGATCGGTCTATGGCGCCCAGATCCACCCTGAACGTCTCCCTCACCGCTGAACTCGTGCACCTTATCGGCGAGGATGTGTCCTCCGGCCACTACCAGAGTGCCAGCGATATCATCGACGCAGCTCTGCAGAGCTTCTACGAGGGACGGGCGATGCCTGACCTGTATGGCCCAGCCGATGGGGCCTTGGCCCGAAGCAGGGAGCAGGTGGAAGCCCTTTTCGCCCAGGCGGCGGCAGGGATGGCCCAATGTGACCCGACCGGGCGCTTTGTGCGCGTGAACGACCAATTTTGCGCCATCCTGGGCCGCCGCCGCGATGAGCTTCTCCAGCTCAGCATGCAGGATTGCACCCACCCGGACGACCTCGCCCACAATGTAACTCTGTTCCGTCGCGCCTTGAAATTAGGTGAGGCCTTCGAGATCGAGAAGCGCTATCTGCGCCCAGATGGATCAGTGGTCTGGGTGCGGAATGCCGTCAGCCCTGTTCGCGATCGCTCCGGCACGTTGGACAGCCTCCTGGCTGTTTCTATCGACATGACCGACTACAAGAACGCCCAGGAGGATTTGCGTGAGAGTGAGGCCCTCAAGGGCTCCATCCTCGAGGCGGCCCTCGACTGCATTATCTCCACCGATGGAGAGAGCCACATCATCGAATGGAACTCCGCTGCGGAGCAGACCTTCGGGTTTACGCGGGAGGCGGTCTTGGGCCAGGATTTGGCCGGCCTCATCATCCCGCCGGAATACCGGGACAGGCACCGCCGCGGCATGGCTCATTATCTTGCCACGGGTGAAGGTCCTGTGCTGAACCGGCGCATTGAGCTGGAGGCCTTGCGGGCTGACGGTTCCCGGTTCCCCGTCGAGTTGGCCATCAGTCCGATCAGTAGCGGGAAGGGGCCGCGGTTTACGGCCTATTTGCGGGATATTACCCTTCGTAAGCAGGCGGAAGCGGAGGCCCGCGAGAGCGAGCGGCGCTACCGCGAGGGGCAGATGGAGCTGGCGCACGCCAACCGCGTTGCCACCATGGCCCAGCTGACCGGCTCGATCGCCCACGAGGTCAACCAGCCCATCGCGGCCACGGTCGCCAGTGCCCAGGCGGCTCTGCGCTGGCTCGCGCGTCAATCGCCCGATCTGGACAAGGTGCGGCAGTTGCTCACCCAGATCGTCAAGAACAGCACCCGGGCGAGCGAGATCATCCACCGGATCCGCGATCTGATCCAGAAGGCGCCGCCGCGTCAGGATCTGCTGGAGATCAGCGGACCTATCCGCGAGGTGATTGAGCTCACCCGCGCGGAGGCGATGAAGAACCGCGTCAGCCTCAAGACCGAGTTGGCCGATGGCTTGCCGCTCGTTCGCGGTGATCGCGTGCAATTGCAACAGGTCATGCTCAATCTGATTGTCAACGCCGTCGACGCACTGAGCGGCGTCTCCGACGGTGAGCGGGAAGTGCTGATCAGCACCGGAACCGACAAGTCAGGCGGCGTGCTCGTCACCGTGCGGGACTCAGGTCCGGGTTTGCAAGTGGCCACAAGTGAGCGCGTGTTCGAGGCCTTCTACACGACCAAGGCAGCCGGCATGGGCATGGGGCTGGCGATCAGCCGTTCAATCATCGAAGGGCACGGCGGACGCATGTGGGCGAGCGCGAACGAACCGTGCGGAGCCGTGTTTCAGTTCACGTTGCCGATCCCCTCGAATGGCGCATCGTAACGCCTAGCCCACAGCCGACCCATTGTCCTCGTCAGACGGGATATCCCTGCCCGGCAACGCGGTCTTGAGATACTGAAGGAGCACGTCGTCGGTGACCGGCTTCGTCAGATATGCATGGGCCCCGCCCTCGAGCGCCCGGCTTCGGCTCACAGGATCGTCAAAGGAGGTCACGACGATCATCGGCATGGTCGACCCCATGGCCTTGAGCCGCTCGATCAGTTCGATGCCGCTGATACCGGGCATGCGGACATCGGTGATCAGGCAGTCGAAACGGCCGGGTGCATGGGCCGCCAGGAACGCCTCGGCCCGGTCGAAGACCTGACACGAGCACCCCATCACGTCGAGCAACTCGGAGAAAGCCTCGCGGATGGCCTCGTCGTCATCCACGATGGCAATGACAGGTGGCTTGGACAAGCGGGTGCCTTTGTTGCTGCGACCCGTTGGGCCGTCTTCCGAAGCTTGCGCTGATCGCACTCCCATGGATACCATACCAAGGTCTAGGATTCACGGCTTATCGCGAAGCTCAGCCGGCAACATCTCCCATACCCGGATCAGTTCGCCCACGGAGGCGACCTGCATCTTGCGCATCACGTTGCCGCGGTGAAGCTTGACCGTGATCTCTTTGATGCCAAGGTCAAACGCGATCTGCTTGTTGAGCCGGCCCCGGGCGACTTCGCGCATGACCTCTCGTTCGCGCAGCGTCAGGGTCGCAAACCGGTCAAGGTGTTGTCTGGCGCGATGAGCCTCTGCCCTCTGGGCAACATCTTTTTCGATGGCCACGGTGACCGCGTCGAGCAGGGTCTGGTCGCGGACCGGCTTGGTGAGGAAATCAACGGCACCGGCCTTCATGGCCTGGACGGACATCGGGATGTCGCCATGACCGGTCAGAAAGATGATCGGCTTCGGGTTGCCCTTTGCGGCCAGTTGGGTCTGAAGATCGAGGCCGCTCGCTCCGGGCATGCGGACGTCGAGCACCAGACAGCCGGGGCGGTCAGGAAGCTCGGATTCCAGTAGTTCACGAGGGGACGCGAAACACCCCGCATCGAGACCGATGGACTCCATGAGTTCCTGGAGTGCCGTCCGGACCTCCTCATCGTCGTCAACGATGAGAACCAGAGGACGATCTGTTTCGGCCTTGAGCTTGACCATAGGAAGGCCTCCGAGTTTAACCGGGATGGCACCAAAGGCCCGAAGATCGTGTCCCACCATGACGCCATACCGAAAGCAGCCCCTCTTGGCCTGCATATCAGAAGATTGAGCCCCGGCGATGATGGCCTCTCGCAGCATTGCCATGCTTCTTTGTCATGGCCAGGCATCCGTTATATTCTAACGCATCAGGCCACTTACCGAAAGCTATTCCGGGACGTTCTCCAACGATTCCAGCATCTGTGGATCGCCAACCACTGTCAGTACGGGACTTCCCTTGTTTGTATTCTGCTCTCTCCCGTCCGGCATGAGCGAATGTCCGCTCCTTCGCAATAAAATTTTATAAAGTCTTTATCTATCAGGCGCCGTGGTCGCTTCAATCGGCAACGTGAAGGTGAACGTTGCCCCCTGCGGCTCGTTGGACCCGGCCCACAACCGCCCACCGTGCGCCTCGACGATCGATCGACAGATCGCCAGCCCCATGCCCATGCCGTGCTCCTTTGTCGTGAAGAACGGCTCGAACACCCGTTCAGGAAACTCGATGCCCCGGCCGCGATCGCTAATTTCGGTCTGGACCTCATCCCCCACTCGGCGCACCCGTATTCCAATAGCTCTGTCGCCCACAAAAGAGTCCATGGCCTCCATGCCGTTGCGGATGAGATTGACGAGAACCTGCTGAACCTGGACGCGATCCACAGCGACAGGCGGAAGGTGGCTATCGACCGCGACGTCCATCCGAACGCGTCGCCGCGCCGCCTCCTCGGCCATGAGATTACGCACTTCGGCCACGACGGCTGAGAGTTCTGTGCTCGTCCTCATCTTCACCGATTGCTTGAACAGGGCGCGGATACGGCTCACGACGTTGGCGGCGGAATTGGCGTTATAGATGATGCGATCCACCGTTTTCTGCGCCCGCTCGAGATTTGGTGGGGTGGCCGAAAGCCAGCGCTGGCACGCATTGGAGTTGGTGACGATCGCCGCCAAGGGTTGGTTCACCTCATGAGCGATGGCAGCCGACAGCTCAGCAAGACTGGCTGCCTGGCTCGCCCGTGCCAGGCTCTCTCGCGCCAGACGCAGTTCCTCCTGCACCCGCACTTCACCGTCGATATCCAGGCAGATAACGTTCCACTGTACGATGGCGCCCTCGGCGTTTCGCATCGGTGCGGCACGCGTCTCGACCCAGCGATACTCGCCATCGAAACGCCGCAGCCGGTGCCTGCGCCGATACGGCTCGCCGGTGGACAGCGAATGGGCATAGTTCTCCAGGACGCCCGCGAGGTCATCGGGATGAACGCCGGCCTCAAGTGTGCCAGCCAAGCGAGACTTTCCCGTTCCGTCCAGTTCCTCAAGGTTATACCCGAGGAACTCGCGGAGTTGCTGGCTGCGATAGATCGGCTCGCCGTCCGGCGCGGCGCAATCGATCATCGCCGGCAGCGTTTCCACCAGCTGCCACAGCGAGCGTTCCCTTTCGCGGAGTGCTTCCTGGGCGATCACAAAATCATGGATGTCGACGTTCGCACCATACCACCGGATGATGCGACCGTTCTCATCGCGGAGCGGATCCGCATGCCCCTCCTGCCAGCGGAATGAGCCATCCCATCGGCGGTGGCGAAACTTCAATGCGAATGATTCACCTGTGCTGAAACAATGCGTTAAAGCTTGCTGCAATGTGGCTCTGTCGTCCGGATGGACGATAGTTTTAATTGCGTTGGGCAGCCCACCCTGAGCGTCAAAATCGTCCAGCTTCAGGCCGATATAGTCCACCATGGTTTTGTTGATGTATGCTGGCTCACCCGTGGGCGTCACGCACCAGATCTGAACCGGCACGGTGTCGATAAGCTGCTGAAGCTGCCGCTCACTTTCCCGCAGCGCCTCCTCGATGCGGACCTGATCGTCGATGTCGTGCGAGAGGCCATACCACTGGACAATGCGTCCGCTCTCATCCCGGAGCGGCTCGGCTCGGCCCGACATCCAGTGGTAGCCCCCATCGGCATGACGCAGGCGATAGGTCAGGGAAAAGCTCTCGCCGGTGGTGAGAGAGCGGGTGAGCGCTTGCTCCAGCTTGGCGATGTCGTCGGGATGGAAGAGGGTCGCGATGGCGGCCGCCAGTCGGGTCGTACCAGGCTTGTCGAAGTCGCCTACATCCAGGCCGGTGAACTCGATCAGGCGCTTGCTGAAGAAGGTCGGCTCGCCTTCGGGAGACAACCGCCAGAGCAGGCTTGGAACCATGTCGACGAGCTGCGAGAGCTCCCGCTCGCGCTCGCGCAGCGATTCCTGCGCACGCATCTCATCGTCGATGTCGAGCGAAATCACGTACCATTGTACAATCGCTCCGCTTTGGTTACGCACCGGTTCCGCGCGCCCATCGACCCAGCGGTACGCTCCATCCGCATGAAGCATGCGGTATTTCATGGTATAGGGCTCGCCGGTCGCCACCGAGTGGCGGACGGTCGCCAGCAGACGATCGGAATCATCGGGATGGACAAGGGTCTTGATGGCGGCCGCCAGGCGACTCATACCCGGCTTGTCTAATTCGGCGGGGCTCTGCAGGCCGAAGAAGTCCAGCAACCGCTTGTTGAAGAACGTCGGCTCGCCTTCGGGCGTCAGACGCCGGATGTGGACCGGGACCATGTCGACGAGCTGCGACAATTCCCTCTCCCGGTCGCGCAAGGCCTCCTGCGCGGTCACGAGGTCGTCGATGTCGACGCTCACGCCGTACCACTGGATGATCTTGCCGGAGTCGTCACGCAACGGTTCAGCGCGGCTCTCGACCCAGCGATGGCGGCCGTCGGACCGGCGCTGGCGATACTTCCTCACGAAGGACGTGCCCGTCGCGATCGCGCGTCCGAGCGCCTGCTCCACCGCATCCCGGTCGTCCGGATGGACGACCGTCAGGTACCGTGATCCGTCGGGCGCGATCAAATCGTTCAGAGTGAGGCCGGTGACATCGGTGGCCCGCTTGTTGAGGTAACACGGGATGCCTTCCGGAGATGTACACCAGATGACAGCCGGCACGGCGTCGATCATCTGCTGGAGCTGCCGCTCGCTTTGCCGCAACGCTTCGTCGGCGTGCATCTGATCATCGATGTCATGAC
Organism: Microvirga terrae; assembly: GCF_013307435.2. Taxonomy (NCBI): domain Bacteria; kingdom Pseudomonadati; phylum Pseudomonadota; class Alphaproteobacteria; order Hyphomicrobiales; family Methylobacteriaceae; genus Microvirga; species Microvirga terrae. Next base: position 232,277 of record NZ_CP102847.1, on the reverse strand, counting down.
AGAGGCCGTACCACTCGATAATATAACCTTCCTGATCTCGTAACGGCTCCGCGCGGCTCGACATCCAGCGATAGACGCCGTCGGCTCGGCGTAGGCGATACCGCAAGGCGAAACTCTCGCCCGTAACAAGAGAACGGTGGAGGGTAGCCCTGAACTTTGCCGCGTCCTCCGGATGAACGGTCTCGATAACCGCGTCCAGCCGGCTCATGCCCGGCTTGTCCGTATCCGCCACGTCCAGGCCGAGATAATCCACCATGCGCTTGTTGAAGAAGGTCGGTTCGCCGTCGGGTGTCAGGCGCCAAACGTGGCTTGGCACCATATCCACGAGTTGGGAGAGTTCCCGCTCCCGATCGCGCAACGCCTTCTCGGCCCGTTTTTGGTCCTCAATCTCGATGATTGTGCCGTACCATTGGACAATGCGCCCCTGGCTGTCGCGTGAGGGGAGGCCTGAGCTTCGCACCCAACAGTAGTCGCCATCAGCACGCCTCAGGCGATGCTCGGTTTCATAAGCATCGCCGGTTTCCAGGCAATGCCGCCACCGGGCGGTGACGCGTTCGTAATCCTCGGGATGAACGGCTGGGCGCCAGCCGAACTCATCGTCCTCGGTCGAATTGAGATCGTCGGGCGCATGGCCGAGGAAATCCAGAGTATTTCGACTAAAACACGTGAACCGCCCAGTGGCGTCGGCCGACCACGCATGGCCGGGCATGCTTTCGATCATTTGCAGCGTGCACATGATGTCGGGGCCAGCTTCACTGGATGAGTAAGATACTGTCGTCATTGGCTTCTCCCGCCGGGCAAAGAAAGCCTAGGGACGGTCACTGCTTGGTATAGCACTTGTTCTCACAGATTGGTTTGACGAACTCACGGCCCTACCGTGGCTCAGCCGCACCTCCTGTAATCGATAAGATGAGAGAAGCTGAGGCGTATCTGCCTCATGATAATTATACCGTTATATAATAGCTGCGGCTTGTGGCTGATTAGGTGCAAGGCGACGCGATGGCAGCAATCGCACTGCAAGGACGTCAATCGCTCTGGCGCAGCGGCGGACATGGTCCGGTAGCTTCTTGGGCATGAGCTAAGTGCCAGGAGGGCTATCATGCCCTGGACAACAAACCGTCCGTACGCGTGTTATCCGTCTGAAGATCAGCAAGGGGATTACGGTACCCCGGAACCTCCTTTCAAGCCGCGGGGGAGCCTTGTCTGGCTCGTGCGGGCCGTCGCGTTCACCGTCTTTCTGCTTCTCGTGCTCGTCTCTGGTCCGCGTGTCAGCGCGGCTGAGATCCGGCAACTCGACGAAGCTTGGATTCCGACCACCGATGGTAGTGCTCAGCCGACCGAAGCTTGGAGTGAATTCTGCAAGCGGCTTCCTGCCGAGTGCTCGATCAACCCGGCTGAGCCGGCCACGATCCAGCTCAATAAGCGTGTGTGGAAGGCAATCGTGGCAACCAACACCCTCGTCAACTCTACCGTGAAGCCCCGGGAGGACATCGATCACTGGAGCGTAGCCGACCGCTGGGACTACCCGGATGACGGCTATGGCGATTGTGAGGACTACCAGATCCTCAAACGCCGCCTGCTGGTCGAGGCCGGCCTGCCGCGGCGGGCGCTGCGCATGGTCGTGGTGCTAGACGAGTTGGGTCAAGGACATGCCGTGCTAGTGGCTCGCACTGACCAAGGTGACTTCATCCTCGACAACAAGCGGGACGCAGTCCTGCCGTGGCATCGGACCGGCTATGTCTACATCAAGAGCGAAGGCGACCAGAGCCTCGCCTGGGTTGCGCTCGGCAACCAAGTCGCGGCCACATCAGCCATCAACTGGTAACTTGATACCACAGGCAACAGACGATCCACTGCAACCTGCAACGATACTAAACTACGTAAGGAGAGGGATGCCATCTCGCATGATGGCTCGGTTCAGGACGCTCCTCGCCTCCCAATGGGCCAAGGAGGCAGAGGCGAGGCATATCTAACGCTATAAGAAGGGGCGAGGCCATGAACGCTGGTTCAGGCCCTCGGTGGCATGCGTCACTCGCTTGGGCGGGCACTACCCACGCTCTAGCAATGGCACAACAGCGGGTTTAAGCTGATCATGGCTGTTCTGTGATGAGAGTGACCGCGAACAATCAGCTTGCCAGCGGAGCCCAAGGTGGACCCATCCCTTCAGGCCAGCGGTGAGGGAGCCAACAGCCTCCAGGTTTTGTGGGAGGACAGCGAGCGTGCATTCTGCCGACGAGTGAACTACGCCGATGGCGGCCGGACCACAGTGCTGGCGGTGGTTCCGGTCGCGGAGCATCCCTCCCCCGCCAGCCTCGTTCGCCTCGCTTACGAATTTGGCTTGAAGGATGAGCTGGATGCATCTTGGGCGTTGCGACCGTTCGAGCTGACGCGTGAGGGTGGGCGGACCACGCTGGTGTTTGAGGATCCGGGAGGTGAGCCGCTTGCCAGGCGGCTCGGCTCACCTCTGGAGATAGGCCGCTTCCTATCCATCGCAATCGGTGCCACTACGGCTCTGGGCAAGGTTCACCAACGCGGCCTGATCCACAAAGACATCAAACCAGGCAACATTGTAGTGGGCTGCACGGACGGGCACGTGCGGCTGACCGGGTTCGGCATCGCGTCACGCCTGCTGCGTGAGCGCCAAGCGCCCGAAGCTCCTGAGACCATTGCCGGCACGCTGGCCTACATGGCGCCAGAGCAGACTGGGCGCATGAATCGCTCGATCGATGCCCGCAGCGATCTCTACGCCCTTGGCGTCACCCTCTATCAGATGCTGACGGGAGCCCTCCCCTTCACCGCCGCCGATCCCATGGCCTGGGTGCACTGCCATATCGCCCGCCAGCCCGTCTCGCCGAGGGACCGAGTGGAGCATGTCCCAACCCCGGTCTCGGCGATCATCATGAAACTGCTCGCTAAGACGCCCGAGGAGAGGTACCAGACCGCTGGGGGAGTTGAGGCCGATCTGCGACGCTGCCTGGCCGCATGGCAGGCCCATGGCCGCATCGACGACTTCCCGTTGGGCCGACAGGACATACCCGACCGGCTGCTGATCCCCGAGAGGCTGTACGGGCGCCAGGCCGAGATCGACATGCTCATTGGCGCCTTTGATCGGGTGGCGGCCGGCGGCACGCCGGAGCTGGTGCTGGTGTCGGGCTATTCCGGCATCGGGAAGTCCTCGGTGGTGAACGAGCTGCACAAGGAACTGGTGCCGCCCCGTGGCCTGTTCGCCGCCGGCAAGTTCGACCAGTACAAGCGCGACATCCCGTATGCCACGGTGGCTCAAGCGATCCAGAGCCTCGTCCGCCAGATTCTCGGCAAGAACGAGGCGGACCTGGCTCGCTGGCGCGACGCCCTGCGGGAGGCGCTCGGCCCGAACGGTCAGCTCATGGTCAATCTCGTCCCGGAGCTGGCGCTCATCATCGGCGAGCAGCCCCCGGTCCCTGAGCTGCCGCAACAGGAGGCGCACAATCGCTTCCAGTTGGTGTTCCGGCGCTTCCTTGGCGCATTCGCCCGCTCCGAACATCCGCTGGCGCTGTTCCTCGATGACCTGCAATGGCTCGACGCGGCGACGCTCGACCTGCTGGAGGATCTGCTGACCCGCTCGGAACTGCGTCACCTCCTGCTGATCGGCGCCTATCGCGATAATGAAGTCACTTCCGTTCATCCGCTCATGCGCAAGCTCGACGGGATCAAGGCGGCCGGCGGACAGGTCACGGAGATCACGCTGGCGCCACTTGCCCGGGAGCATCTGACGCAGCTGATTGCGGACGCCCTTCGCTGCGAACTGGAGCATGTCACTCCCCTCGCGCAGCTTGTCCACGACAAGACCGCCGGCAACCCGTTCTTCGCCATTCAGTTCCTGTCCACGCTCGTGGACGAGGCCTTACTCACGTTCGATCACGACAGCGCGCGGTGGTCCTGGAACGTCGATCGCATTCACGCCAAGGGGTATACCGACAACGTCGTCGATCTCATGGTCAGTAAGCTTACCCGCCTGCCGGCCAAGGCGCAGGATGCCCTGCGGCAGATGGCGTGCCTCGGCAACATCGCTGAGATCACGGCACTGTCGATCGTCCTCGGCGTGACGGAGGAGCAGGTCGATAAGGTTTTATGGCCAGCCCGCCGTCAAGAGTTGGTCGAGCGCACGGGAGATCAGTACCGGTTCGTCCATGATCGCGTCCAGGAGGCGGCCTATGCGCTCATTCCAGAACGGAAGCAGATGGCTGTACACCTTCGACTGGGGAGGCTTCTCGCGGCGCACACACCGGAGGAGAGACGCGAGGAGGCGATCTTCGACATCGTGAATCAGCTCAACCGCGGAGCGGCCTTGATCGTCTCGCAGGATGAGCGCGAACACCTGGCCGAGCTCAATCTTCTTGCAGGCAAACGCGCCAAGGCCTCTGTGGCCTACGCTTCTGCCCTGAGATACCTCGCCGCCGGTGCGGCGCTGCTGCCAGAAGACGCCTGGGAGAGCCGCCCCGATCTCACCTTCGCGGTCGAGCTGCATCGCGCCGAATGCGAGTTCTTGACCGGTACGCTGACGCAAGCGGAGGAGCGCCTTGCCGCCTTAGCGAGTCGAGCCCCCAACCTCACGGATCTGGCTGCCGTCACCCGGTTGAGGGCAGAGCTCTTCATGACCCTCGGCCGGAGCGACCGCGCCGTCGAGGTCTGCCTCGGCTATCTCCGGCACGTCGGCGTGCAGTGGTCGGCCCACCCGACACGGGAGGAGGTTCAGCAGGAATACGAGCGGATCTGGCGCGAACTCGCCGACCAGCCGATCGAGGCGCTGCTCGATCTGCCGCGGATGTCCGATCCATTGGCGCGAGGGACCATGGAGGTCCTGTTCGAGATCCTGCCGCCGGCGATGAGCATCGACCAGAACCTGCTCTGTCTTGTGATCTGCCGGATGGTGAACCTCAGTCTCGAGCATGGCAACAGCGACGGATCGTGCTCGGCCTATGTCTGGCTCGGCATGGTTCTCGGGCCGCATTTCGGCAACTATCAGGCCGGGTTCCGCTTCGGCCAGCTCGGCGTGGACCTGGTCGAGCAGCGCGGGCTTGGCCGCTTCAAGGCCCGTGTCTACTTGCTCTTCGGGAGTCACGTGACCCCCTGGACGCGCCATGTTCGGACGAGCCTGCCGATGGTGCGGCGTGCTTTCGCAACGGCCAATGAAGTCGGCGATCTCAGCTTTGCGGGGTACGGCTGCAATAATCTGTTTACGTGCCTGCTCGCCTCCGGGAACCCGCTCGACGAGGTGCAACGCGAGGCCGAGACCGGGCTTGCGTTCGCAGGCCAAATCCAGTTCGGTCTCATCATTGATATCATCACCGCCCAGCTCCAGCTCATTCGGACGCTGCGCGGCCAGACGCCGACCTTCGGTGCTTTCCATGACGCCGAGTTCGACGAAGGCCAATTCGAGCAGCATCTGGAGGAGGATCCGGGACGGTCGATCGCCACCTGCTGGTACTGGATCCGCAAGCTGCAGGCCCGCGTCTTCGCGGGCGACTATGCATCCGCCCTCGCAGCGGCCGCGAACGCCGAACGGCTTCTCTGGACATCGCTGTCATGCTTCGAGGTGGCGGAGTATCATTTTTACGCTGCGCTGGCTCGTGCTGGTCTCTGTGTTTCGGTAAACGCCGCCGAACGCGGTCAACACGTCGACGCGTTGACCGCCCATCATCGCCAGCTTCGGGAATGGGCCGAGAACTGCCCAGACAACTTCGATAACCGTGCTGCGTTGGTCGGCGCGGAGATAGCCCGGATTGAAGGCCGCACACTCGAGGCCATGAACCTGTACGAACAGGCCATCCGGTCGGCCCAGGCGAACGGCTTTGTTCATAATGAGGCGCTTGCCAGTGAGCTTGCAGCACGCTTCTACGCCGCAGGTGGCTTCGAGATTACGGCGCATGGGTATCTGCGGCACGCACGTTACTGTTATCTGCGCTGGGGTGCTGAAGGCAAGGTCCAGCAACTCGATATAATATACCCACAAGTTCGAACGGATGAGCGGGCACCAGCTCCAACGAGCACGATCGCCGCATCCGTCGATCACCTTGATCTGGCAACTGTGATCAAGGTCTCGCAGGCCATCTCGGGCGAGATCGTGCTGGACAAGCTGCTCGAAACGTTCATACGCACGGCCCTCGAGCAGGCGGGGGCCGAGCGAGGCTTGCTCATCCTTCCGCAAGGGGGGGCGCAGCACGTCGCCGCAGAAGCCACGACCAGCGGTGACTCGGTGATTGTGCACCGGTGCAACGAGCCTGTGGCCACCGCTGTGCTGCCGGTGTCGGTGCTGCATTATGTTCTGCGCACCCAGGAGAGCGTCATTCTCGATGATGCCGCTGTCCAGCCCCCATTCGCTACCGATGAGTACATCCGTCAGCGGCAGGCCCGGTCCGTTCTCTGCCTGCCGCTGCTCAACCAGGCCAAGGTCATTGGGGTGCTGTATCTCGAGAACAATCTGGCGCCCCGCGTCTTTGCGCCAGCCCGGATTGCGGTGCTGAAGCTCCTCGCCTCGCAGGCGGCGATCTCGCTTGAGAACACCCGCTTGTACAAGGACCTGGCGGAACGCGAAGGCAGGATCCGGCGCCTCGTGGACTCCGACGTGATCGGGATCGTCATCTGGGACCTGGACGGTCGTCTGCTCGACGCCAACGATGCGTTTCTGCGCATGGTCCAGTACGATCGCGAGGACTTGAAGGCCGGGATGCGATGGTTCGACATGACGCCTCCGGAATGGCAGCAAGCACACATCCTCGAGGAGGCCAAAGAGCTTCAGGAAACCGGCATGATGCGAGCCCGCGAGAAGGAATACTTCCGCAAGGACGGCAGCCGGGTGCCCATCCTGATCGGCGCAGCCTGCTTCGAAGACCCGCCCAACCAGGGGGTCGCCTACATTCTCGATCTGACGGAACGCAAGCGGGCGGAAGCCGCAGCCCGCGAGAGCGAGCGGCGCTACCGTGAGGTGCAAATGGAGCTGGCCCATGCGAACCGCGTCACCACCATGGGTCAACTGACCGGCTCGATCGCCCACGAGGTCAACCAGCCTATCGCCGCGACGGTCGCCAGTGCGCAGGCCGCTTTGCGCTGGCTCGCACGTCAATCGCCCGATCTGGAGAAGGTACGGCAGTTGCTCACTCAGATCGTCAAGAACAGCACACGCGCCGGCGAGGTCATCCACCGGATCCGGGATCTCATCAAGAAGGCACCTTCGCAGCAGGATCTGCTGGAGATCAACGGACCCATCCGCGAGGTGATTGAGCTCACCCACGCCGAGGCGATGAAGAACCGCGTCAGCGTCACGGCCGATCTGGCGGATGGTTTGCCGCGGGTTCGCGGCGATCGCGTGCAACTGCAACAAGTGATGCTCAACCTGATCCTCAACGCCATTGAGGCCCTGAGCGGCGTCTCAGACGATGAGCGGGAAGTGCTGATCAGCACCGGGACAGACGAGTCAGGCGGCGTGCTCGTCACTGTGCGGGATTCAGGCCCAGGCTTGGGGACGGCAACGAGTGATCTCGTGTTTGAGGCCTTCTACACCACCAAGGCCACTGGCATGGGCATGGGGCTGTCGATCTGCCGATCTATTGTCGACGCGCACGGCGGACGAATGTGGGCGAGCGCGAACAAGCCTCGGGGAGCCATGTTCCAATTTACCCTCCCTGCATCGGAGGAGGTCCCTTCCGTCGACCACGCTGCTCAAATGCAGCAGGGTTGACGGTGCGAACCCGCGGATTGAGGACGGCCGGCCCCGAGGGAAAGGTCGGCCGTCCCTGCGGACCCAGGCGCAGGGGAGGTAACCGCCGGGCCGCATAGCCCCGCGTCAGCCAGCCTGCCCCAGCTGGCATCCGCGAGGAACTCGCCTTTGAGAGCCCCATTCGGTTGGGGGGCGAACTGATCAGTCGCTCCAGGCTATCGTGCGGTCCAGCCGCCATCGACCGAGATCGCCGTGCCTGTGATCTGGTCTGCTGCGGGCGAGCACAGGAAGGCGACGGTGCCGCCGAGTTGGGCCGGAGAGACGAATTGCAATGACGGCTGCTTTTCGGCTAGCAATTCCTTCGTCGCGTCTTCCTGGCTGATGTGCTTCTCTGCGGCGATATCGCCGATCTGCTTTTCGACCAGCGGCGTTCGCACCCAGCCTGGGCAGACCGCGTTGCAGGTCACGCCGCTCCCGGCCGTCTCGAGGCCGATCACCTTGGTCAGCCCGACCACCCCGTGCTTGGCCGCGACGTAGGCGACCTTATGGGGCGAAGCAACGAGCCCGTGGGCGGAGGCAATGTTGATGATCCGCCCCCAGCCCTGCCGTTTCATCTGGGGGACGGCTGCCGCAATCCCGTGGAACGCGGCTGAGAGATTGATCGCCAGAATTGCATCCCACTTGGCAACCGGGAATTCATCCACCGGCGCAGTAAACTGAATGCCGGCATTGTTCACCAAGATATCAACGCGCCTGAATGTCTCGACTGTCGCGGTGATCAATTCACGCACCGAGTCGCCCTTTGACATATCGGCGTTGTCGTAGATAACGCGCACGCCGTGGTCACGTTGGATCCCGCTACGCGTCTCCTCAATGTCCTTGGCGTCGCCGAGGCCATTCAATACGATATCGGCACCCAGCCGGGCCAGTTCGATGGCGATACCCAGCCCAATGCCGCTGGTCGATCCGGTGACAATGGCTACTTTGCCCTTTAGCATAGCAAATTCCTTTGATGTGTTGAGAATGTACGTTCAATCGCGGCGATGAACGTCGTGAGTAATGATGCCGATCTCGGGAGCGGGCGGATCGAGGCGCCGTGGATCGGTCAGCGTGCGGCGGATGTCGTCCAGGCCGCTCTGCCAATGGGCCCGCATCGCGTTCAGCCCAAACTCGTAGTCCTTGGAATGACCCTCGTAGATCTTGGACTGATAGATCAGGTGAATGATATTGTAAGCGCGATGGCGGGCTAAATCCGCGATCGCGCGGATTTCCGGATCCTTCTTGGCGCTCTCCGGCAACCTTTCGATCGTGCGCTGCAGTGCCTGACGCATCTTCTGCATCCGCAACACCTGGTCCGTGATAGCGCGTGTCCGGCTCGAATACTGGATGTCCTTCTGCCGGCTCGACACCTCCATCAGGTCGTTGGGAACACGGCCCTTGGCCGACCAGAGATCGACCTGGAATGTCAGCGTGTCACGCGGCTCGCTGTTCAGCACCCGGGAGAGAGGCGTGTTCCAGACCACCCCGCCATCCCAGTAGTGCTCGCCATCGATTTCGACGGCGGGGAAGCCGGGCGGCAAGGCGCCTGACGCCATGAAATGCTTTGGTCCCAGCGGGTGATCGGCCGTGTCGAAGTAGGTGAGGTTGCCGGTGCGGACGTTGACCGCCCCGACACTGACGCGTACTTCGCCTGAGTTCAGCAGGTCGAAGTCGACGAGCCGCTCCAACGTCTGATGCAGCGGAGTGGTATCGTAGAAACTCGTCGCGGCGTCGCCCGTGAACGGCGACCAGAACGGTGGCGGGAAACGCGGCTTGAAGAAGCCGGGCTGGCCCTGTACGAGCGCTCGCGTCGCCGCAAAGGCGTTGTGCAGCGATCGCATGTCGAACGCAAACGGAAGGGCGTCGCCCAGTCCCTCACCGGCGGGCCATTCCACCGGGGCGGCACAGATGGTTTCCCAGAATTCGCGCAGACGAGGCACCCGCTCGGCTTCGGGCGAACCGGCGATGATCGCAGCGTTGAGGGCGCCGATCGAAATACCGGCTACCCAGTTCGGCCGGATGCCGGCCTCGTGCAGGCCCTGGTAGACCCCAGCCTGGTAGGCGCCAAGAGCGCCGCCGCCCTGCAGCACCAAGGCCACCACATCATATGGTAGCGTCCTGGCGTGCAGCGGGCCGGGGCTGATGGGGTCGCGCATCACATCGAGCATTGTCCAAACTCCGTTATTCCGGATGTTTCCAGGTCAGCCTGCAGTTGCTTCGATCAAAAGGTCGGACCCTGACCCGCGTCGTTGTACGGCCGCCCGTGGGGCCAAGTAGTCGTGGACGACTGTGCCAAGCCCAAGGGTCAGATCGGCAACAATGTGCTTGGCCGAGAGCACCTGAAGAACTGGCAGCTCGGCGACAGGCGCCAGCGCATGGGAGTACAGGTCGAGGGCCGCCGGCCCGGTCCAGGCGCCCTTCACGGTGATGTCTTCGAGATGGAACTGTACCAACTCGCAGATGCGTTCCGTGCCGTCGACGTGCGGGATGATCTTGACCAGGAAATTGGGTGCGGCGAGCTTCCTCGCTTCGACAGCGGTGTCAAGGGCACAATGCTTGTAGCCCATGGTGCCGGTCGCAATGCGAACCGAGCCGTAGTTCAGGGTGCCGACCAAGGTATCAGTCTCGACTGCTAGAGTCGGCTGTGCCAGCTTCTTGGGAAAGCCCCAGAGCTCGCGGCCACCTGCAATGGGTGGATGATCGTTGAGGAACATCTGGTGGGTGTAGCTGCCGGCTTTGCCCTGATAAGAGACCGGGATCACCTGACCGCTTTCGGTGTAGTCGCCGAAGCCGGTTGAATCCGGCATTCGAATGAACTCGAAGTTCACTACCGGCTCGGTCAACTCGAGCGGTTCGGGCACCACGCGGCGCAACGCCTCGGGATCGGTCCGGTACTGGATCATGAAGTACTCGCGGTTGACGAAGCGGTAGGGGCCGGGTGGAAACGCGGGGCTCGTCAGCGGCATGGCAAACGCCGTCCCGCGCACAGTGCGTTGGTCCATTGTCGTGAACTCCAGATTGATCGTTGGGGAGAGAGCCGCGCTCCAACACAGAGCACGACCCTTATCGTGCGAGGCACCTACAGGTCGGTGACACGCTCCGGATCCGCCGACGCCAGCGCAGCGGCACGGTCGGCAGGCGGCGGATAGATCCACACGGTGTTGATCTCCTGCTTGGTCTTCTTGGCCTCCGCACCGACCATCTCCACCTTGCGGTCCCAGCCTCGCGTGAAGATCGCGCCCGCTTCGCCCAGGTCGAGACACGTGACATAAGCTTTCTGGTGATACGGCTTGGTCGGAATTCTCAATAGATCAGCCGCGGCATTGTGACCGGCAAACGCGCCCATCCGCGTCGCATGCTGGCACGACATCAGCGCGTAGTTGCCGAGATCGTCGCAGGTGGCCTGGGCGGCATCGCCGGTGGCAAAGACGCTTGGCTCCGATGGCACACGCAAATCGCGATCGACGATCAGCCGGCCGAAGTTGTCGCGCTCGGCCGGGATTTGCGCCGTCAGCGGTGCGGCACGAATGCCGGCCGCCCAGATCACGGTCGCACTTTCGATGCGGTCGCCGTCAGAGAGCATGACACCGGATTGGTCCAGGGCTGCGACACCGGCACCGAGCCGGACCTCGACCCCGAGCTTCTGCAGGGCCTCCTCGATGACCGGGCGGGGACCCGCGCCCATGTCCGGGGCAATTGCATTGCCTCGCTCGACGATGACAACCCGCGGCTTGGCATCCTGGCCGAGGATCGCACGAAGCCGGGCGGGCATTTCTGTTGCCGCCTCGATGCCGGTGAACCCGCCACCAGCCACGACGACTGTATTGCGCCCGTTTGATGCCGGCCGATCAGCCAGGCTGTGCAAGTGCCGATCGAGGGCAATCGCGTCGTCGAGCTGGTCAACGCTGAAGGCGTGCTCGGCCAGGCCAGGAATAGCCGGGCGGAACAGCCGAGAGCCCGTGGCCACGATCAAGCGATCGTAGGAGAGCCTTCCCCGCATCCCATCGGCCGTGACACCTTCCACCACCCGGGATGCGGTATCCACCGTCTCGATGCTGCCTTGCATGTAGACAACGTCGATCGCCTTGAGAACCTCTTGGAGAGGGGCCGTGAGAGTTTCGGGTTTCGGTTCATAGAGCCGCGGCCGAACCACCAGGGTCGGCTCCGGGGCAACCAGGACGATCTCGAGATCGTCGGACGACCTCCCCTCGAGGTCGCGAAGGCGGGCAGCGGACAGTGCTGCGTACATGCCGGCAAAGCCGGCGCCTATGATGACAAGTCGCATGTGATTAACTCCAGTTGGATGAATTGTTTGGACGTCCGTGCGGTATCGCCGCCGCTCCTCGTTCGCGGCGATGTCTGTCTTCGATCGGTTCAGGCCGGTCCGGCGATCAATGGCGAAGATCGTGCGCTCGCAGGTCTGCGCTCAGGATCATCTGCACTGACGTGGCCAAATCATCCTCGTCGAACTCCGAGCATCCATAGCTGTCGATGACGGATTGGCTCGCGTTCGAATACACCTCCAACCAGAATGGCGGCATGCCCGGAATCTCGGATGAAACTTCGGTCAACCGCACGTCCAGCCAACTCAGGCGGGCCACAATCAGACTGCGGGATTCCCCTCTCTCCCGAGGGCTGCAGGCAAGCTGTACATAGGCGCGGATGATCCGTTGCTCGATCTCGTCGGCATCCGGTCTTGTCCAAGTCACATCTGTGGCTGCTGTTTCCAAATATTGCATGATCAATCTCTCGCTCGTGCTATGACTGGCTCCTGTGACCAAGCTCACGGTCTGAAAACTACCGGACCTGGTGCTCCGCTGCGCCAGAGCAATTGACGGGCTTGCAGAGCAATTGCTGTTTCCGATGGGCGATCGCCAAACGGGACAGTTCTGAAGCCATACAAGGCAGCGCCGGCTTAAACACTCGAACAATCTCCATGTCGGCAGAACGCTGATCGACATTCGGCCAGCCGCTTTGACGCAATTCAGGCGCGGCTGACGGACCGCTTCCCCTCGTATGTGTGCGATAGTGATGCAGGCGCCTGGGCGCCGATATCGTGCAGCGAGTCTAGTCCGGATGGCTTGAGCGGATAGGTTGACCTGTACTTTGGTTTGGTATGGATGGGAGATGTCTTATGCCAGAGTAGATCTCCAAGTATCTAGGATCGCCGCTATGGTGCCACTTCACAGAGCCGCAGCCTCGGATGCCTGGATACGCGAGACAGAAGAACTCGCGGCATGGTTGATCGGTCCAGCGCGCCTGTCCGGCGACGCAGTTGCGGTGACCTCCGGGTTCGCACAGCGGTTGACCGCGATGGGCATTCCGTTGCACCGGCTGCGCATCGGCATGCGGGTCGACAACCCGCTTCTGACGGCCTGGGGCATCGTCTGGGCGCCAGAGACAGCGGCCGAGATCTTCACCATCCCCCACGCCTTCCTCGATACCTCCACATATATCGGTAGCCCGTCTCAACACGTCATGGAGACCCAAACCTGGTTCCGGCAGCGGCTCGACCGGCTTGAGCCCGAGGATCACGCCGTTCTCCAGGAGTTGGCGAGTGCTGGCTTTACCGACTATCTCGGGGTGCCGGTGACCTTCGGCAACGGAATCATCCAAGCGGCGATGTTCGCCACACGGCACGCGAGCGGGTTTTCCGAGAACCACATCGCTCTCATCAAGGATCTCGCTGTTCCCCTCTCGGCGGCGCTGGAAGCCATCGCTATGCGCCGTTCGACGGCAAGCCTGCTGGCCACCTTCCTGGGCGAAGGACCAGCAGCGGGCGTGCAAGCGGGTGCAATCCGCCGCGGTGACATCGTCGAGACCGAAGCGGCCATCCTGCTCACGGATATGCGCGGGTTCACGCCCCTCTCGCTCACGGCGTCCCCGACGCACCTGCTGGCCACGCTGGGACGCTATTTCGAAGCCGTGGTCGATGCCGTGCGAGCGGAGGGCGGCGACGTTCTCAAGTTTGTCGGAGACGGGGTGTTGTCGATCTTTCGAGTCAGCGAGGGCGGTTGCCCCTCCGCCTGTGCGGCGGCCGTGCGGGCCGTGTCGCGGGTCGTCGCGGCGGCCCGGGCCGAGGATCTGCCGCCCTTCGTCGCGGCGTTGCACGCAGGATCCGTGATGTACGGCAATATCGGCAGCCGCGATCGCCTAGACTTTACCGTGGTCGGACCGGCAGTGAACATGGTCAGCCGGCTGGAGGGGATCGCCAAGGCGACCGGCGAGACGGTGGTGTGCTCCGAGACTTTCGCCGCCGTCCTGCCTGGCACGTTCACGCGAACGATAGGCCGGTTCGAGCTCAAAGGGTTGAATGGAGAGCACGACGTCTTCGCCGTGGTGGCCGATCAGGTCGGCCACCCGTGAACACCAAGGCGTCGGCTGCTACAACATGGGCGTCCGGCTACCGCCTACTTGTCCTGGCCAGATCGAACACCGTTCAAAAAGATCTCGACAGCCGAAGCGACCGCCGCCTGCATTTCTTTGTTCGATGGCGGCGGGCGTAGCCCGAGAACGACCTGCAAATGAAGGTTGTCGCGGATCATACCAACGAAGTGCCCGGCCACGCGGGGGCAATCCTCCACTCGGATTTCCCCGCGTTTCTTGGCGCTTTCAAGCACCCTGGCTAGCTGGGACGTGGCGCGGCCTGGTCCCTGCTCATAGAACGACTTCACCAGTTCAGGGAAACGATTGGCCTCGGTGACGGCCATTCGATAAATGCCGATCAAGGTCGGCGACATATAACCGCCCATCAGACGCTGTCCGAACGCCGTCAGCGTCTCTCGCAAATCGTGCCCCTCGATCTCCTCGATCGCCAAGGTCGACAGCACCTTGTCGGCGTTTTCGGTGATGATGGCCAGGAACAGGCCTTCCTTGTTGCCGAACTCATTGTAGATGTTGCGCTTCGAGCCACCAGCGCGTTCGATGATCGCGTCGATGCTTGCCGCCGCGTAGCCTTGCTCAAAAAAGACCTCGGCAGCCGCCTGTAGAAGGGCTTCCCGGCGTCCGTTCGGCAGCCTTGACGTTGTCGCAACCACAGCCATTCAACCTCCTGTCCGTTTGCATCCTCTTGACTGGTAACGTCTGTTACCGTATCTGTCAATGGTAACTATCATTACCAGAGGCGTCGTGGCGCAGCTCGACAAGGCTTGTTGCACCAGCCCCGAACTAAAGAGCAGGAACATGAGACGTCCCACGCTGAGGCCCGCTCAATCGGACAATGTTGAGCCGGGCGCTCGCACTGCCATTATGCTGGCAGCCCGCGAGGCCCTCGCTGATCCGAGCAACGCATTCGAGAGCCTCGATCGTCTTCTGGATCGCAGCGGATATTCGGAAGACGACGTCCGGGCAACATTCGGAAGTATGGATGACCTCGCCATCGCACTTGCCGAACGCAACACCCTCGTCCTCTCACAGCCATTGCTGAGCGGTATGCGCCCCGGCACCCTGGCCGATGTTCGGGATACGCTGATCGACTTCGGACTGGGGGCCTGGAAAGAATACGCGACCACCTTGGTCGGGTTCGTTCGGATGATGATGGCCGAAGGTACCCGCAACCCGCCGCTCAAAAGGCGAATGTACGAGGCTGGGCCGGCGACGGTGATGATGACGCTGCGGAAGTTTCTGCAGGAAGCAAGTGAACGAGGGATCCTGTCGATACCGGACTCTCGGTTATATGCGGAGCATGTGATGGGAATACTCAGGGAGCCGCTCTACCAGGCACTTATGTTGAGCCCTGCAACGCGGCCGGAGGAAGCAGCCGCCGACCACGTCAAGGCCAGCCTTGAACGGTTCGTCCAGGGGTGTGCAAACGTGGGGAGGGCCACCGCGTGAGCGCAGCTAACGATAACGGCCAGGCGGGTCTGTCTTGGCTCAAGCGAACCCGGGAAACCGCGTCCGGGCTGCAGGTCGTCGGCGATGCCCCGCCTGACCTGGCGAACAGCGTGGACGTGAATGGATCGCTGGTGAGTGTCGATCCCGCCGACTGGATCATCTGCTTCGTCCCCGGCCTTCAACGCCAGTGGTGGCATCGGTTCGTCCATCATAAGCATAAGCATGTCTTTGCCATGCGACCCACCAGCACCGGTAGCTGGCTGCTCGCTGAGCCGTGGTGGACACGGATGATGGTGACGATCCTGCCACCGGCCGATGCCGTCAAGTTTCTCCGGTGGGGTGGGACGGGCGACATTCTTCGCGTCCGCGAAGCGATCCCAGGCAAAGCGTGCCAGCTTCGCGGGTGGTCCAATTGCGCCGCTCTCACCGCCTTCATCCTCGGCCGTCGGAGCTGGACATGGACACCGCACGGCCTCTACCGGGAGCTCCTGCGCGAGAAGACGACGCGGCACGAAAACGTCGAGCAGCTTCTCGTCGACCAGTTCGCCAGGGTGGTCAGCCAATACTCGTCCAATGCCCTGAGCGTCGGTGCCGACCAGCTTGCCCTGCCGCTCAGGGAGTTGCTCTTCATCATTGGCCGCAATCTTCTCGAGACGATGATGACACCATCCTTGCTGGAGGTTTGTTACACGGCCATCCTCGAAGCAGACCGCTACCCAGAGGCCACACGGGTGTACACGCGGCACGGCCCGAAGCCGGCCATCTCGGTCCTGACGAAAATTCTTGCACGAGCAAAGCAGGCCGGTGAAGTCGATCTCGTGGATTGCGAAGCCGGCGCCCGCCAGTTTCTCGGAATGCTTTACGGGACTGTTCATCTGGAAGCGGTGCTTCAGCTCGGCGAGAGACCAACGCTGTCCGAACTCGACTTGCGTGCTCGCACCGCGGTGAAAGTCTTTCTCGACGGTGCCGTGCCCGCGGAAACGCGCTTCGCAGGGCATCCGCGTCGACGTCGCAGCCGGGCCACCGGGGTCGGGAGCATTGACCGGCATGATGGTAGCCTCACCCGTCCAACCTAAACTTCGGTTTAGCCGTCATGGACTTATCGAGTGGGCGCCCACGCCACCGGCTCAATAGTGGGATCGCCATTGGACAGGCATGCTTGGAGGCATGAACCCACAGAGGGCTTCTCAGAGCGATTGGCGGCGGCCCGCGATGCCAGCAATCGCTCTGCAACGACGTCAATTCCTCTGGCGCACCGGCGGGCTCAGTCCGGTAGGTTCCGATCCATGGACTTGTTGCCAGGAGACAGCGGATGAGCATCGTGATCTCAACCCACACCAAGTTGTTTTACCGTGTTGCAGCGTCCTCTTGACCGGTAACGTACATTACCGTATATGTCCCGTGGTAACATTTATTACCGGAGGGCGCCGTGGCGCAGCTCAGCAAAAAGAAGCGGATCGGGATCCTGTTGTGCCTTGGTGCCGGTGTTGTCTCAGCGGCAGGTTGGGCTTGGGCCCGCTCAAGCGACGAGACGTCAACCGACAACGCGTACATCCGCGGCGACGTGACCTCCCTGGCGCCGAAGGTTGCCGGCTACGTCACCGCGGTAGCGGTTGAGGATAACCAAAGTGTCCGAGCGGGCGCCGTTTTGTTCCGGATCGACGATCAGGACTACCGCGCCCGGCTTGCACAAGCGGAAGCCAATATCGAAGCCGCCCAAGCTCGCCTGACCAATGTCGATGCTGAGACCCAGCTTCAGCATGCGCTCATCCGGCAGGCTGAGGCCCAAAAGCATTCGGCCGTGGCCGAATTGGACCGCGCGACCAAGGCCTCCGAGCGCCACCGCCAGCTGATCCGCAGCAACGCCATCAGCCAGGCCCAGATCGATGAAAGCGACGCGGCGCGATTGCGGGCCGAAGCGGGCGTATCGGCGGCGGCGGCAACGGTCGAGGCTCAGCAGCGACGCATCGCCGTCCTTGCCACCCAGCGCGTAGCGGCCGTGGCCGCAGTCGCACAAGCCCAGGCCGCCCGCGATCTCGCCCAGATCGATCTCGACAACACCGTGGTCCGGGCGCCGGTCGACGGCGTGATCGGCAACCGCCAGGTCCGGGTCGGCCGCCTTGTCGCACCGGGCGCCGCCCTGCTCGATATCGTTCCGGTCGCCGATGTCTGGATCGTGGCAAACTTCAAGGAAACCCAGCTCGAACATATCCGGCCCGGTCAGCACGCCCGGATCACTGTCGATGGCTACCCGAACGAGACGCTTCAAGGCGTGGTGGACAGTTTTGCGCCTGGGAGCGGGTCGGCGTTCAGCTTGCTCCCCGCGGACAATGCGACCGGGAACTTCGTTCGTGTCGTCCAGCGGGTTCCGGTCAAGATCCGGTTCGCCAACAATCCCTTGCCCGGCCGCCTCGTGCCCGGCCTGTCCGCACGGGTTGAGATCGATCAAGGAAGCGGCTCATGACCACGGCCATTGCCGCCCTGCCGGGCCGCGCCAGACCTGCGTCAGGGGCCCTTCTTGTCCTGGGCATCGTACTGGCCACCCTGACTGAGGCGATCGCCAGCACCGTGCTGTCGCTCGGGCGTGGCGATATTATCGGCGACATCTATGCCACGCCGGACGAGTTTGCCTGGCTCGATGTCGGGTACACCGCCTTCAAGCTGATCGGATTCCTGACCGCGTCCTCTCTGATGACGCGGATCAATCCGCGCAGTCTGGTGATCGGCGCAACGCTGATCATGGGCACGGCCTGCGGTCTTGCCGCCAACACAGCTCGGTTGGACCTGCTGGTTGCGCTCCGCATCATCCAGGGCTTCTCCGGCGGCACCCTGCTTGTCGGGGGCCAAGCGATCCTCTTTCTGGCGTATCCGCGATCCCGCCAGCCGATCCTGCAGGCATTGTTTGCAATGGGGGCTGTCGTTGCCCCGGCCACGATCGCCCCCGCCCTTCAAGGGTGGTTGCTCGACACCCACTCGTGGACTTGGATCTTCTTCAGTGTTGTTCCGGTGGCCCTGGCAGCTGTCGGCCTCATGCTGATGGCAGACAGTCCAACCCCCATCGGGACGGCGCGACGTCCGTTTGATTGGATTGGCTTCGCCCTGATCTCCGTCGCGCTTTTCTGCTTTACCTACGTGCTCAGCCAGGGCAGCCGATGGGACTGGTTCGAGGAGCCACGCATCCTGTGGCTGTCAGTGATCGGCGCAGCCACTCTGCTGGCCTTTCTTGGCCAACAGTTGATGGCCGAAGACCATGGCCTGTTCGATTTTACCTTGTTCCGGTCAGACGATTTCTCCTTCGCCTTTATCGTCAGCTTTGTCGCGGGCGCTGCATTGTTCGGGAGCGCGTTCCTGATCCCGGCATTTGCCGTCTCCGTCCTGGCGTTCACACCGACCGATGCCGGCCAGCTCCTGCTGCCAAGTGGCGCCCTGTTCGTCGGTGCCCTCCTTCTCGCCGCCTTCCTGTTCCAGATCCGTCGTGTTCCTCCATTCGCCACGGTGCCGTTTGGAATTCTGCTAATCATGGTGGCGATGTGGATGCTCTCCGGCTCGACCCGAGAAAGCGGCTCGGACGACATGATGGCCGCCATCCTGTTGCGCGGCCTGGGCCTCGGTTTCCTGTTTCTGTCGATCACCCTGATTGCGTTCAGCAATCTCACCAGCCGCAATCTCGTGTTTGGTATCGGCCTCTTTAATACGAGTCGCCAGCTGGGCGGCCTTATGGGTGTCGCCTGGCTCCAGACCCTGATCGATCACAACGTCACCGCTAATCTCGCGGTGCTTGGCGCCCATGTCACCGCCGGCGTTCCTGCGGTTAGCGACCGGTTAACGACAATGACTGCCATGCTGGCGGCAAGAGGAATGGACGCCGCGGCCGCCAGCCGGGCAGCAATGGCCCTTCTTGGCCGCGTCGTCACAGGTGAGTCTACGGTGATCGCCTTCGACACGGCGTTCAATGCCGTTGCCCTGCTTTTTCTCGTCGCCGCACCTGTGCTGGTGGCTACCAAGATCGGCCTCTCGCGATACGCGAAATCGCGCGCTGGGCGGTCAGTCGAGACGGTTGGGTCGCACCCTCAGCTGCAGGAGCGGGAGCCAGACGAGACTCGGCTTCAGGCAGTCCCGCTCAGCAGTGGAGCGCGATCAACCCCAGGTGAGCGTCCACGTCGACACCATGATGGGCGGCATGATCGTGGGCACGGTGCCGTTTCTCCTGTTGCTGCTCGCGCTGGCTGAGGCGGCGTCGGCCGAGTCCGCGCAGGCCGATGCCAACAATGATCGATTAATCGCGGGAAGCTCAGCTCGCGGTCCTGTGCCCCCTCCACGCAGGCTCCATGAGCATCCCGCCGGGCCCGGCCACCGGCGCCGGGGCCCACCAACAACTACGTCAGGCGTCACGGATGCATCATGCTCGAAACCAGTCCTCACCCGGTTGACAGGCAAGCCCCTGACCTCCGGAGCATGCTCAAGAAGCGCCAGATCCTCGACGGCGCGCGACAGGTCTTTCTCCTGAACGGCTATGCCGGAGCCAGCATGGACGAGATCGCCATCCAGGCGGGGGTCTCGAAGGGCACGCTCTACAACCACTTCGACAGCAAGGATGACTTATTCAGGTCGCTGATCGATTCGGAAGCAGAGCGCATCACACGGGAGCTGCCGTCCCCCGACCCGAAAGATCTGGATCCAGCCTCAGCTCTGAGGCAGATCGGGATTGCAGTTCTCGTGGTCATGGAAGCCCCGGCGACGATGGCGACCCTGCGTCTGGTCATCGGGGCTCTCGGCCGTTTCCCCCGTTTGGGCGAGGAGTTCCTCACGCAAAGTCTTGGCCCGACGATCAAACGGATTGCGGAGGACCTCGACACCCACGTGGCTGACGGCGACATCCAGATCCAGGACACTCATGCCGCAGCAATGCAGTTCGCAAGGTGGTGTTTGGCGCATGCGATCGGACGTATTCTTGTGCCCAACCAGCCTCAGGAGCCACAAGCGGATTGCTCCGCCTGGGTAGAGCAGGTGCTGCGTGCCTTTGGCACCCTGACCGGTGGGCAGAAGGATGTTTGATGTCCCGTTGGCTCCCGCTTATTATCGCCCTGTCGATCTCAGGCGGCACCATCTATATGCGGTACTTCCGCTAGCCGACCATCCGAATATTGGTTTATCCGCTCGTACCCGGGTGAATGGCTGGCGCATTGCCTTGGCCACCGGATGTCTGGTCGCTTCATTGATGGCTGGTTCCCCCGTCGAAGCTGACGAGTTCAAGCCTCTGGCCGTGTATGAAGAGGCGAGAGTGCTGAACGATCAATGGCAGATCTGCGCCGCGTCATTCATCAAAGAAAGACTTCAAACAAGTCAGACGGCAGAGCAGCTTGCAGAGCAGGCACTTGATCGATGCCATGCAAGACAAAGTAGTCTTAATCACTTCCTGATTAAGAGAGTTGGTAGGAAGAGCGCCAGCAATGTCATGGCGCTCCTGCGCGAGAAGTACCAATTTGGCTTGATTGGTGCCATCGCCGAGCTGAGGACACGCGATTAGGTGGCCAGCGCAAGATCCCTTCCTGATCGAGCGCCGGCATTATAAACCAAAGACAGCTTTTCCCTGCAAGCTGCGGGCGCAGCAATGCCGCTATTTTGTCTCGGACGAAACCGAGGCAATCTTCTGTGGTGCCCCGACCGATGACGGATCCAGCTGGTGCCCTTGGCATCGACAGGTTGTCTATACCAAGCCAACTTCCGGTGGCGCGAGGACTGGGCGTGGGTTCGCCCTTCCCGGTCCTCGCTAGAGCGGGCTGATGATGGGGTTGCGGGCGGCACGCTCTCAGCGGGTCGATTGCAGGGCGGCAATGGTTTGTCGCACGCCCTCCCGCAGCGGCGTGACCGAGCCCCCGAACGTGCGCTCGAACTTGGAGGTGTCCATCACGAACGGCTGCTCGAACTGATAGGAGAGCATGAGGACCTGGGGGGCAACCGTGTCGCCTTTAGTTTCGGTTCACGTTATTCTGCGACCGATCGGATTTGTTCATAGCCTTTGGAGGGCTCTCCGCACTGGCTGCCCCACAGAACCTTATGCTCTCCCACACGATGTCAGCTTTGTTCGATAATGCAATCCTTCCTAACCGAATGTGAACGCGTAGGCTTCGATCCCTGGATCCAGAAAGCGGATTTCGAAGGTTCGCTCCCGGACGTCCCCTCCTTGCCGGATCAACTGGTAGAGCCGGGTTTCTGCAACCGTCCCATTACCGTTGGTGTCGATATCGCTACCATGGTTTGCTCCAGGCACTTTGCCATCGATGGTTACCTGGAACCGCACCGGTTTGCCGTCACGGCTACGCCCGAGCACGAGGTGCAGGTCCCTGGCTCGGAATCTGTAGGAGATCGCTCCTCCGGACTGGTTGAGCACAGCCTGCTCCGCCTCAACCGTCCAGTTCCCGGCCAGGCTCCACTCGTTGAGCCGCAGCCGACCGGCGGTATAGTCCCGTGGCTCGTCGGCGCTAACCTGTTCGGGCGAGCCGAAGTTCGATGCTCGTTTGTAGCCGAGGTACGTCTCGCCGGATTGGACCCGGTCAAAATCGGCCGCGGCTTCCGCCCCTTTTGCATCTGGCGTGACGAAGCTGCTCTCTGCCCTCTGGGTTCCCCCTTCCGCCAGCAGTTCCTGGATAACGCGCTCCGACTCCTCGTAATCGCCTTCACCAAAGTGATGGTGCCTGATCCGCCCTTGGGCATCGATGAAGTAGTGAGCCGGCCAATAGCTGTTCCGGAAGGCGCGCCAGATCTTGAAGTCGTTGTCGATCGCCACCGGATAGGTGATCGCGAAGTTCTGGATGGCACGTTCCACGTTGGAAATGCGCTTTTCGAAGGCGAACTCGGGAGCATGAACGCCGATCACAACGAGACCCTGATCCTTGTACTTCTCGGCCCAAGCCCGCACGTAGGGGATCGTGCGAATGCAGTTGATGCAGGAATACGTCCAGAAGTCGATGAGCACGACCTTGCCCCTCAGCTGTTCAGTCGTCAGCGGCTCGGAGTTCAGCCACTTCACCGCACCATCAAGGGACGGAAATTTGCCCTCGACCGGCAAGTTGCTGCGATAGCCCTGACCAGCGTCGTTCGTAGCCAACGTCGTGCGACGGCCTGTGGAACTTGTCGAGGCAGCATCAGGCTTGCCATGCACCCGATCCAGCAAGGATTGTTCGATGCTGGCGGTGCTCGCATAGGACAGACGGGTCAGAAGGTCAGTATCGAGGCCCAGGACGATCATTGTGACGCCGGCGAGAACAGCCGCGCCCAAGCCCTGCCGAATGCGGTGGCCGAGACCCAGCGAGCGCTTCATCGCTGCGAACACTCGTCCGCCCGTCAAAACGGCCAGCGCCATGGATGTTGCCGCTCCGGCAGCGTAGGCGGCCAACAGGAGAGAGGTCTGCGGATTGGCGCCCTGGATGGCGGCTCCCGTCAGAACCAACCCCAGGATCGGGCCAGCGCAGGGCGCCCAGAGGAAGCCCGTCGCAGCCCCGAGGAGCAGCGATCCACCGACACTGGGCTTGTCCGAAGGCGCCACTCCAGACAGCCGGCTGCCGAGGGCGACCGCCGGCCGGGTCAGGAAGGCGGCAGCGCGTGCCGAAATGAGGGTCACACCAAACATGGCCAGCAATGCGATGGCGACAGAGCGTCCGACCTCGTTCGCATGCACCGCCCAGCTTCCACCCACGGCAGCAAGGGTCGCGACCGCCGCAAAGGTCGCCGCCATGCCAACCATCATCGGAAGGATGCTGCGGGCAAAGGGCTGGCCCGCCCGGGAGAAGACGAAGGGCAGGATCGGAAGAATACAGGGGCTGACGATTGTCAGGACTCCTGCCAAATAAGAAACAACGAACAGGGTCATGGCCGGGCCTCTCAGACGCGGCCAATGTGCTGAAGCACTGGCCGGCGATTGAAACTGGCTCACATTTGTTCAGCTTGACGTATCCGGGATATGTCCGAGACAGGCCGAACTGTATCGAAATGTAGTCGCAACCATCGCTGCTGTGGCTGAACTTCTGAAGAAACCCCCACCAGCACTTTGTTACTAAGTTGCACAAGCTCGCAGTAACAGGCCCGTTGAATTAACCCGCAGCCAGGATTCTTGTCAGCTTTTGTATCTTCGGCTGAGATGGATACAGCTCGATACAAATCTCGAAGGATAAAGGGCTATTCTAACCGCACGCAGTGCTAAAGTAGTCCCGCAGCCTCTGCGGTGACCGCCATGGAACATACAGACCACATCCTGATCGTCGACGATGACCGTGAGATACGAGAACTCGTTGCCGACTACCTGAAGAAGAACGGCCTGCGCGCCACCGCCGCCGCGGATGGGCGGCAAATGCGGTCATTTCTCGAGGCTAACCGGGTCGACCTAATCGTCCTCGACATCATGATGCCCGGCGACGACGGACTTGTGCTCTGCCGAGAGCTCCGGGCCGGAAAGCACAAATCCACGCCCGTCCTGATGCTGACGGCACGAAATGATGACACCGACAAAATCGTTGGCTTGGAGATGGGTGCCGATGATTATCTGGTGAAGCCGTTCGCTGCTCGAGAACTGCTTGCCAGGATCAAGGCGGTGCTCCGCCGCACGCGAATGATGCCGCCCAACCTGCAGGTGACAGAAGCCGGTCAATTGTTGACGTTTGGCGAATGGCAACTCGATACGACGATGAGGCATCTCCTCGACAAGGAGGGAACGGCTGTCGCGCTCAGTGGTGCCGAGTACCGCCTGCTCCGTGTCTTTCTCGACCATCCGCAACGGGTTCTCTCCCGTGATCAACTGCTCAACCTGACGCAGGGACGTGAGGCCGAACTCTTCGACCGTTCCATCGACCTGCTCGTCAGCAGACTTCGGCAACGCCTCCGCGAGGATGCCCGCGAGCCGGCCTACATCAAGACGGTCCGCAGCGAAGGTTATGTCCTCGCGGTGCCGGTCGAGATAACGACGGCACGGCAATGACCATCAAAGGCTGGCATCGCACCGTCTTCCGACTGCCTCGAACCTTGCGGTGGCGGCTCTTTCTCATCCTTTTCGCCGGGCTGGCCGTGGCGCACGCCCTGTCGTTTGGCGTCCTGTTCCTTGAACGCTACTCGGCAGCCAAGACGATGATGCTCGGCAATCTCGAGAAGGACGTCGGCATCTCTCTGGCCCTTCTCGACCGCCTGCCGGCGGGCGAACGCCAGCAATGGGTCGCTATGCTGGAGCGGGGGAACTATCGATATGAGCTCGGCCCGGGTCTCCCCGGTGTTCCTGAAGTGACCGGGCTTGGCCAAGAGGTCGCTGAAACCATCCAGACGGCGGTGGGACATCGGTTGCCGATTACCGTCGAGACCATTCCTGGCCCACGGCAACGTGTTCAAGCCCATGTAACGCTCAGCGATGGCTCGCAAGTGACGATCGACCTACGGCCAAGGGTCATGCCTCTCGCCTCATGGCTTCCCTATGTTCTGGTTGCACAGCTCGGCCTTCTCCTGTTGTGCACTTGGATTGCCGTGCGCTCGGCGATAAGGCCGCTTCACCGGCTCGCCAAGGCGGCTGAAACCTTGAATCCCGGCAAGGATGCGGCTCGGCTTGATGAGACAGGACCGGCAGAGGTCGTCGATGCGGCGACTGCCTTCAACGCCATGCAGGATCGGATCGCGCATTACCTCGAGGAGCGGGTCCAGATCCTGGCCGCGATTTCTCACGACCTTCAGACGCCCATTACGCGCATGAAACTTCGTGCCGAGGTCGCCGAGGACGGTCCGGAGAAGGAGAAATTGATCAGCGACCTCTCAGAGATTGAGAGGCTTGTGCACGAGGGAGTGGCCTACGCCAGAACGGCCCACGGCAATGTTGAAAAGCCGACGCGGATTGACATCGGCTCATTCGTCGAGAGCATTGTCTTCGATTATCAGGACACTGGGAAGGCTGTGACAGTTCCTAGGACCATTGATGCTGTCATCACAACACGCCCTCACGCCCTTCGGCGTATCCTGACAAATCTGATCGACAATGCCTTGAAATTCGCCGGAGAGGCAGAGGTCGATACAGTCAGAACGCCGGATGGAAAGATTTGTATCGCCGTCTGCGATCGCGGCCCGGGAATTCCGGAGGGGCAACTCGAAGCCGTTCTTCAGCCATTCTATCGCCTCGAGCAATCCCGAAACCGAGATACCGGCGGAACGGGCCTAGGGCTCGCCATCGCCCAGCAACTCGCGTTGGCTATCGGTGGCTCGCTCAGTCTCAAAAACAGGTCCGGTGGGGGCGTTGCAGCGGAAATTGTCCTCGGCTGATCCACCTCTGCGATTGACCTGGAAGGGCGCGCTCGCCACTCAGCCGAGGAATGGGAGACTTCCAACACCCGGGGTATTCACGAGGACCTCGATCGGCCCAAACCGGTCCTTGGTTTCTCTGACGATACGAGTAACATCGTCTGACGTCGCGCCATCCAGAGCAACCACAAGGGTTGTATTCGGAAATCCTCTGACGAGATCCT
Source organism: Microvirga terrae (assembly GCF_013307435.2). Lineage (NCBI taxonomy): Bacteria > Pseudomonadati > Pseudomonadota > Alphaproteobacteria > Hyphomicrobiales > Methylobacteriaceae > Microvirga > Microvirga terrae. The sequence goes on along the minus strand of NZ_CP102847.1, from coordinate 206,219 downwards.
GAACTGCTGCTGTGTTGCGGGCTGCGAGGATCACTCGATGCCCGCGCTCGACAACGTCCTTAGCCACGGCGAGTCCCACCTGACTGGAGCTGTCGGCGATAAGCCAGACTGAGCCAGGGGCCCGCCGCATGGATGGGGGCATACCGCTGCCATCGCCAACTCGTAACCAAACGGGAACACCCATAACGATCTCCAACACGAAGGCAGATTTTCTAGACTGGAATTCGGAGTGTCAGACCCCGTGGCTCTGATGCCACGGGGCTTCCACGCCTCAGAGGGTCAGCTGTTCGGTAACGGGCCGTTTGTAGGCCCCCGCCAGGGCTGGGCTTAGATCAAATTGATTTCGACATCGATGTTGCCGCGCGTGGCCTTGGAATAGGGGCACGTCTGGTGGGCTTCATCGACGAGGGCTCGTGCCGTCTCCGGTTCGATGCCCGGAAGGCTTACATTGAGGCGAGCCTGGAGGAAGACAGCATCACCGGTTTGTCCGATATCGACTTCTGCGTTGATTGCGTGGTCTTTCGGAAGCTCAACCTTCCTCTTGGAGGCCGCTTTGGCAATCGCGGCAAGGAAGCAGGCCGACCAGCCGGCTGCGAAGAGCTGCTCGGGATTTGTGCCACTCCCCCTTCCAACGAAGTGGGACAGCTGAATATCGAGACGGCCGTCGTCGCTGCGGGATGTCCCGTCGCGTCCGCCGGTGGTGCGAGTCTTGCCGGTGTAGAGAACCTTTTCAATCTTCGACATGGTGTCGGCTCCTTTGCATCGCTGATGTTGGTGTTGTCAGCGGAGCCAATAGATGCAGGATCTACGTATCCGGGATGTTTGCAGATCAGCCCGAATTGTAAGAAAACGTTCCGTCCAGTCCTCCAGACACATAAGCTTACAAAAGGCATCCGTGCGAACACAATGAGGATACAACACTGTTTTGTTCTGTAGCTCCGGTTCATCTCAGGGGAGCAGATCGATGGCAAACCAAATCAACTTCTCACGGCGACACTTCGTAGGCTTGGCTGCATTGACAACAGCGGCGGTCCAGCTTGGGGTGGGTGCCGCACAGGCCCAGGAGGCGATCCACACACCGCCTAGGCTGCCGCAGGTCAAGCCCGGCACAAATACATCCTTTCCCTCGCTCAAGCAGGTCCAGGCAGGTGTCCTGAATGTAGGATACGCGGAAGCGGGGCCTGCAGATGGCACTCCAGTAATCCTGTTGCACGGCTGGCCCTACGACATCTATACCTATGTGGATGTGGCACCGCTGCTCGCCGAGGCGGGCTACCGGGTGATCGTGCCTTACCTGCGCGGATATGGAAGCACGCAGTTTCTGAAGGCCGAAACGCCCCGAAACGGCCAACAATCGGCGATCGCGGTTGATATCATCGCCCTGATGGACGCGCTGAAGATTGATAAGGCCGTCGTGGCCGGCTGCGACTGGGGTGCGCGAACTGCCAACATTCTCGCAGTGCTCTGGCCGGAGCGGTTCAAGGCGATGGTCTCCGTAAGTGGCTATCTCATCGGCAGCCAAACACTGAACCAAATGCCCTTGCCACCCCAGGCCGAGTTGCAATGGTGGTATCAGTACTACTTTGCAACGGAGCGCGGACGGCTTGGATATGAGAAGTATCGGCGTGAGTTCGCCAAGCTGATCTGGCAACTCGCCTCGCCGAAGTGGAACTTCGACGAGGGCACGTTCAACCGCAGCGCAGCCGCGTTCGACAACCCGGATCACGTCTCAATCGCGATTCACAATTACCGTTGGCGGCTCGGATTGGCTGAAGGCGAACGCCAGTACGATGAGCTTGAGCGCCGGCTGGCTGAGTTTCCCGTGATCAGCATCCCATCGATCACCCTGGAAGGCGATGCGAACGGCGCTCCTCACCCGGATCCGGCTGTCTATGCCAAGAAGTTCTCCGGCAAGTATGAGCATCGCCTGATCACTGGCGGGATTGGCCACAATCTGCCTCAGGAGGCCCCGCAGGCCTTTGCTCAGGCTGTTGTTGACGCTGATCGAGCTTAGTTAATGCGAAACGCCGAGCCTCTGTCGAGGTGGCTCGGCGTACTCCGACAGCCTGAGCGCTGGGGTTCGCGGCGGCAATGACGCGCTACCTTACATTGCCTCGCGTTTCCTCCGGATACTGCCCGTCATCGGAATGAGGCGCGGATCTCCTCAACGGTCTGCTTCGGGCTTTGAAGATGAGGGTAGTGTCCGATACCAGGCAGAAGAGTGATGTCCACGTTGATCGCCTTGGCAAACTCGATCCCCATCTCCTTAGTGATGTAGATGTCCTTCTCGCCCCAAACCACTCTCACGGGCGTCTTGAGCTTGCCAATGTTCGCCTCGAGATAGTCCTCATCTCGCGTAAAGTGGGAGTAGTAGTGGTAGAAGGCGTCTGGCGGTGTCATTCCACCATGGCTCCAACTGCTGGACACGTCATCTTTGAACCCAGCGGAAACCTCAAACTGCGCTTCTTTGGGCAGCCCTCCCCTTACCGCGGTATCAAGAATTTCCGCGCCGGTCCTGGTTTTATAGGCGGCAAGCGTCGCACTTGCCGAAGGCTCCGACTTCAGGCCTTGCAATCTGTCGTGCATGTATTGAGGTCTGTTGAACGGTGCGAAGTCACCAACAATGATGGTCTTGGCGACGTTCGGATCCTCAAGGGCCAGTAGAAGCGCTGGCAGGGCTCCGATGTCAGTCGCATAGATCGTGAGCTTCGATGTATCGATGCCGGATTTTTTGATGTATTCGCCCAAGACCCGTGCATAGTCCTTCGGCGAGTAGGAGAACTGATCGGCGGCGGGCCGTGATGAAAGACCGTAGCCCGGCCAGTCAAAGGCATGGACTTCATAGTCAGAGGAGAGCTCTCTCGATATTTCGGTCCAGGCGCACAGCGTCTCCGGGAAACCATGCAGTAGAAGCACTGTTCCCCCGGGACTTGAGTTCTGCATTTTCAACCTTCTGAGCGTGATGTCAGAACCGACGTCAACAAAACCTATGTCCATAGCCTGTTCCTTCGCAGCAGATGTGTCGACGCAGCCCCAAGCAGTCGAGGAACCAAGAGCCAGACCAAAAATCACAAACAGTGAACGCTTGAGCATAGCATGTCCCTCCAAGTGACCTCGGGATTTCATTGAATCATCCGGTTGACCTGTGCCTGCAGCCATGGACCGACGACGAGAATAACGGGGACCACGATCACGTACCCGATGCCCCATGACCGCAGCCACGTGAGGGCGAAGGTCTCCGAAAAGCCTACGTTGAGGGCCAGGATGGCAAACGAGATAATACCCGTCGTCACGATGCCCATCAGCAAGGCGAAGGCGATTTTCCGTTTCACTTGCGTATTCACTGAGTTGTCCATTTCGAATTCCATGCCGGGCCGATCCGCCCGGGATGCCGCGAGTTCATGTTCCACCTCGTGCGCCTCCGTGAGACGTTAAAACGATCGCCGAGCCAGCAGATCGCTGGCTCGGCAATCTCCATCAGCGGACGGTCTTGAAGGCGGCTCGCAACTCTTCGCTGAAGAGCTTCGGCTCTTCCCAGGCAGCAAAGTGGCCACCCTTCTCGACGCGGTTGTAATAGATGAGGTTCGGATAGGCCCGCGACAGCCAATGCTTCGGCGGCTTGTAGACCTCGCCTGGAAACACTGTCACAGCCACCGGAACCTTGACGGGCGTCAGCTTCGCTCCGGGCGCAGCATTTTCCCAGTAGATCCGCCCGCTCGATGGACCGGTATTCGTCAGCCAATAGAGCGTGATGTTGTCGAGGATCGCGTCCTTGCTGAGGGCCGCCTCGGGGTCGCCCCGCGTGTAGACCCAATCGGCGATCTTGTCGTACAGCCAGGCAGCTAGGCCGACGGGAGAATCCGCAAGCCCGTATCCGATCGTCTCAGGCCGGGTGCCCATGATCGCGGCATACCCGAAGCCATTGTTCAGAAAATCGCGCGCTTCCTCGAAGATGACCTTCTCCTCGGCGGACAGGTTGTCCGGCCCAGGGCCGCCGCTCCTGAGAGCTTGAGCGGCATCCGGCGGGAAGGTGGTAGCCCGTTCTACCCGGTTGACGTGGATCGCCAGCAGTCCGTTAGGTGCCTGACGGCCCAAGGCGTCGCTGATGATGGCCCCCCAGTCCCCACCTTGGGAAACATACCGCGGATACCCGAGGCGTTTCATCAGCACGTCCCAGGCCGCCGCGATACGCTGCGGGTTCCAGCCGGAGGCTGAGGGCTTCTGAGAGAAGCCGAATCCGGGAATGGTCGGGAGCACAAGATGAAATGCGTCTTCGGCTTTGCCGCCATGGGCTGTGGGCTCAGTGAGCGGGCCGATCAGGTTCAGCAACTCGAAGACGGAGCCAGGCCATCCATGGGTCATGATCAGCGGCAAGGCATTGTCGTGAGGCGAGCGTACGTGGATGAAGTGGATGTCCACACCATCAATATTGGTCACGAACTGCGGCAAGGCATTCAGCTTGGCCTCGGCCTGACGCCAATCGTAGGCGCTCTGCCAATAATCCACGAGGGGCTTCAACTTATCGGGTTGAATGCCCTGCGAGCGGTTGGTCACCGTCTCGCCGTCAGGCCATCGGGTCGCGGCAAGCCGCAGGCGCAGATCAACCAGCGCCGCCTCCGGGATATTCACCTGAAAGGGGCGGATCCAGTCGGGCGCGGGTCTCCTAGCCCCGTCTGAGGCCAAAGCGCCCGCCAATGGAAGAGTGGCCGATGCCAGTCCCACCGCCGCACCGCCCAAAAGCAGGGAACGGCGCGAGAACTGCCGACTGTCGGATGTTTCATGGGATGCCAATGCGCCCTCCCCTATGTCGAGGTCCATCGGAGAACTCACTTCACCGGCTCAAGGAGAGGGGCACCCTTCGTAACGATGTAAGTCGCCAGCTCCGAGGCTTTGCCCGGGCCGACGTTCTTGGCGATATGGGCCACTCCGGCCGGGATGAACAGCGACTGGCCCACGGTGAGGGTGACAGGCTGCCGGCCCTCGAGCTGATACTCGAGAGTGCCCTCAAGCACGTAGGCGACTTCTTCGCCCGGGTGCCTGTGGTTGATCGAAACGACGCCAGGATTGAAGTCGACCCGTACCTGAAGGACTTCCTTACCGGGCAGGCTGATGTCGCTTTGCACCAGATCGGTGCGCTGGGTGACGTTCTGCTGAGCCTGGGCTGCCTGAAGCGAAAATAGGCCAACTGCGACGAGGGCAGCTGACATTAGGTAGTTGCGCGCTCTCATTTGCTCTTCCTTCCGGGGAGGCGGCATGCCTCTTGCTGGTGGAAAATCATCGCGCTGTTCGTGTGTCCTGGATGTTTCAGGGACAGAGCCTGATTGTATCCGACTGCCTTGAGACGCCCATGCCGATACATTCAGATACAAAAATCTAACCCAAACGGATGGGCAATCTAGGTCCGAAAGCTTCAACCACGTCGCCCTCTCCGATTTGGTGCCGTGGCACTTTCATGTGCTTGCTGAGCCGATGCGAGGTCAGTCGGGTGGGTGCCATGCACCCTGGCGTGAGAGGCATAAATCAAAGAGAACACCGAAAGTATCACGATCACGGCTATCAGCAGAAGGCGCACTAAACGCTCCTGCGGCTTGGCTTCCGTTCCAACTCCAGGGTAACACTCCGGCCGGTGTTTGGCTTTCCAACGCATGGGAGCCTCTCCAGACATCCTAGTTCGACATGAGCGGCTCGCTCGGGGTTCTCTCGCAGATCGATTTCATCGACTTCCGCGCCCGGTGAGCGAACGGCTTGTCGAAGTCGCGCGGCTGCGTGATCGGCAGTTGCAGACAGATGCTCTGGGCCGGCAGAACCTGACACCAGTCGTGGATCAGTTGCCGGTAGCTGCGCCCGACCGCCCGGATGTTGCGGTCGAGATCGTACAGGCCGAGCGGGTTGACGGTGCCGTTCTCCTCCCGCAGGGCGGTATCCCAGTCGACCTGATCGGTGAGCGAGTACCACGTGAAGCCAATCATCGGCACGCCGGAGTTGCGCACGCGTAGGACATTGGACCACTCCTTCCAGAGCCACTTGACCGCCTCGTCGCCTCGTGGACCTTCCTTGACGTTCGTCTCGGTGTGCATGACCGGCAGCATGTAGCGGTCGTGGTACTGCCGGGTGATCTCGGCATAGCCGAAGACCTCGTCGGAGGCGCTGGTGTGCCCGTTGGCCGAGACGAGGTGCTCGTTGGTCACATAGTAGTCGTTGCCCATGATGCAGTGACGCTTGAGATTCGCTCGCATGAAGAACTCGTATTCGTCCCGGCTCATCCCGTTGTCCATGAGATAGAGGAACATGTCCGAGTCCACCCGCCGGCTGTAGTTGAGGTCGAGAGGAAGAAAGCGGCGGGCGTTGTAGAACTCGGCGAGTGGGATCGCATTCGGGCAGTCCGGGTGGAAGTGTTCCGAGGACTCGCTCTGGATGAAGATGGCATCGGCGCGGACGTCGAGGATCGTCCCCATGGCCAGGACATTGGCCTTCACGATGTGTTTCAGCGCCGTGACGAAGGCCTGATCACTCGACAGCTGCTCGTTCCACCAGCCATAGGCCGCCGAGAACGCGGCGCAGACGAACATCTCGTTCACCGGCGTGTAGAACTGAACCCAGGGGAAGCGCTCGGCGAAGGCCTGAGCATACCCGGCAAACAGGTCCGGAAAGTCAGGATTCTGGAAGTTGCCGATCCAATCCGGGACCCCGAAGTGGCAGAGGTCGACGATCGGCACAACGTTGCGGCGGTAGAGTTCGCCGAAGGTTTGGTCACAAAAGTCCCAATCGTAGCGTCCCTGCCCGAGCCATGTCGTGTGGATAGGCGGACCGTAGCGGAGATAGCGGATGCCGATCTCATCGAGCAGGTCGAAATCCGTCCTCCATAGGGTGTAGTGCCCGCACTTCTCCATCTCGTCGATGCGTGTTCGCCCGCCATTGATGGTGGGATAGCTGTTCTCGATCCCGGTGGCGAACAGAAACGTCGAAGCGGTCATGTTGGACCTCCCTCATGATGGGAGCGACCCCGATCGTGGTGTTATAGTGGAGGACGAACATCCGTCCACACGTGCCCACTGTATGGCCGAAACGGGCCATTCCTAGGTTGAAAACCTTGGTCAGGCGGGCTGAGCGTCGCCGCGAGCCCGCCCCGGAACGGCATCCTTCGTCAGGAAAGCGTGAATGGCAGCCACCACCTGTGCTCCCTCCCCCACCGCTCCGGCCACTCGCTTCACCGAACCGGATCGGACATCGCCAACGGCGAAGACGCCGTTGAGGCTTGTCTCCAACAGCCTCCGGCCAGGAGCCACATCGGCTCCGGTCAGAACGAAGCCCTTCGGGTCCAGGACCACTTGCGACGGATCCAGCCACTGCGTGTTGGGCGAGGCACCGATGAACAGGAACAGATGCCGCATCGACCGGCGGATTTCCTCGCCGGTTGCCAAGCGCCAGCGAACCGCCTCGAGCTGGCCGGGCTGTCCCTCGAGTCCGGTGATCTGGGCTTGGGTGATGATTTCCACGTTAGGAAGGCCTGAAATCCGGTCGACGAGATAGCGCGACATGCTCTTCCCAAGATCCTGCCCTCGGACGAGCAGCCAGACCTTCGCCACCTGACTGGCAAGGTAGACCACGGCCTGACCTGCCGAATTGCCGCCGCCGACGAGGGCAATCTCCTGCCCGGTGCAGAGCTTCTTCTCCAGGGGTGAGGCCCAATAATGCACGCACGAGCCCTCAAACCGTTCCAGGTCCGGCACCTCGAGCCGCCGGTAGCGGGCGCCCGTGGCGATCACCACCGAACGGGCACGCACCCGCTCCTGGTTGAGCAGGGTCACCACGTAGGGACCACTTCCTGATGGGCCCTCGCCCTCAAGGCCAACAGCCTCGTCCGGCATCGCCATCTCGGCCCCAAACTTCTGGGCCTGGGTGTAGGCCCGAGCCATGAGGGCCATGCCGGTGATGCCGGTTGGAAAGCCAAGGTAGTTCTCGATCCGCATGGAGGCACCAGCCTGGCCGCCGAAGGCCCGGCAGTCGAGCACCAAGACTGAGAGCCCTTCCGAGGCCGCATACACAGCGGTGGCGAGACCGGCGGGGCCGGCGCCCACGACGGCCACATCATAGACCCGGTCCGGATCGAGCGGACCCACCAAGCCGAGACAACGGGCCAACTCGTCCTCGCTCGGATTGCGCAGCAACCGCCCGTTTGGGCACAGGACGATCGGCAGTTCCCCGGGATCGACATCGAACTGCTCGACGAGCGCCCTCGCCTCCTGATCGATCTCGGGATCAAGGCTCTGGTGGGGGTGACCGTTGCGGGAGAGAAAGCCACCCAGCCGCAGGACGTCGCGGTGAGTTCCAGGGCCAACGATCACTGGTCCCCCGGCGCTCAGCTCCAACAGCCCCATGCGTCGCAGGATCAGCGCCCGCATGATCCGCTCGCCGAGTTCCGCTTCGGCAATCAACACGGCCCTGAGCTTTTCGGGCGGAATGACCAAGGCCTCCACCGGCTCAACCGTCATCGCCTCCACAAGGGAGGGACGACCGGAAAGCTGGGTGAGCTCGCCCATGATCTCCCCGGCCTCATGCTTCGTAATCAGCAGGCGCTGGCCGGAGGCGTGCTGGATGATCTCCACCCGGCCGGCCAGGATCACCGCGAGGCCGCGTCCTGCTTCGCCGATCCGGACCAGCGTCTCGCCGGGCTGGTAGTGGCGGACCTCGCCAAACCGGCGCATGCGGTCAATTTCGGCCTGCTCAAGGACGGGAAACGCCTGCTCCCGGCGTCGTTCCATAATTGACGGTCCTGCGGCAGCCATGAGCGGCCTCGTCCTCTCTTGAGCAAACCTCTAAATCATCTCCCGCCGGAACGCTCTGGGCGTGTGACCGGTGAACCGTCGAAAGAGCGCGGAAAACCGGCTCGGGCTGCCGTAACCGACAATACCTGCCACATCGGAAATCGACAGTGAGGCATCGGCCAGAAGCGTCATGGCCCGCTTGATACGGCGTGTCATTTGGTAGTGGTGCGGCGGGACGCCGGTGGTTTGCTTGAATGCCCGGCAGAAGTGATATGGGGTGAGCCGGACGACGGCCGCGAGATCAGTCAGAGAAATATCCTGGTGGAGGTTCGCCTCGATATAGTCGCACGCAGCCTTGCTCTGCCAACTGGCCAAGCCTCCCCTGTGTCCGTTGAACGTTTCGATACAGCGGCTTTGTGAAGGGTGAACCGCCTGGAATCTCGAAATCTCCGACAGCATAACGACTGCAAAAGATTCTACATACATGCGGGAATAGGTTTCCGGTTGGGCCAGGATATCATCGAGCCGTAGCATCAACTGGCTCAGGAATGGATGTTCGAACCGTACGATCGGGTAAAGTTCGCGCTCACCTTCCTCCAGATCCGAGCAAAGCTGTGGGTCGAGGTAGGCCGCTGTGAACGCCATGGCCCCCGCGCCTGGTTGCGCCCATCCATTCAGCCGACACCCCGCTGGGATGAAGATCAGTTTATTCCGGTTATCCCGTACGGTGGAACGTGGGAGGCCCTCGACGTAGGTCTCTCCGTCACTGCGACAGCAATTCAGGAGTGCGATGCAGTGTCGGCTGCTTTGGAGGGCAAAGTCGTATGGCTGCGGATTTGCCATGGTCACGTGGTCGGCATCGAGCACGCCCCATCCATAACTCAACCTCAGAACGTCCGCCGTTGACTTGTGGAACTGAATGGTGACCGCATCATCTGGGTTCATCGTGGCCTCCCGAAGAGGCCTCCCCGTCAGGCTACCCGGGAATGGCCAGAGCGAGAATGGGCTAGAGCCCTCAGAACAATATTACTTCGACAGCTTGGATCGACGGCCGCGATATCCGAGTGGTCACCATACATCGGTCAAGCTTGGAACGCAGGCTCCCCTTCGAATAGCGCGTCATCGGACTGATTGTATCCGTTTTTCGCCATGATGGGCACTACGAGACCAGCTGAAGTTGCGCAGAAAAGGTGACCATCGCGCGGTCGAGGCGAGGCGGATTTGCGCAATTCCAGGCGAGTTGGCGCAACTTTGGATCTGTTGCTGCTCACCGTGATCGGTAAAATACCTCACGCTAGCGTATTCTTGCCCTCACTGTAGAGAACGGTCCGAATTCGGACTCATCGCTCGCTAGGTGCGGCCAACCATGGATCCTGGCTACCAGATCAATTGCTTCAACCGCCGCATCATCGCGCAGGCCTTACTTCGCTTGCTGGCCGACACGGACAGGCTGGCGATGAAGACGCAGACCGTTTGGTGGTCGCTTCAGGGATCTGCGCTGGCCCTTCTCGACAGAGCTTTAGAGAGGCAAAGGCAGGATCTTCTTGACGGCATGACTCCCCTTGCCCGCCGGGTTAGGGCTTTGAGCTCGGATATTGCCATCGACCATGCCACTCTGAATGCTCATGCGCGTATCGTTGCTTCCCAGCCAAAAGGCACATCGGAACGTGAGACGTTGCGTCAGCTTCCGCTGGATCATCAGAAGGTTTCCGAAGTGATCCGGTGCGCCCGCACCCTTGCGGCAACCTTGGACGACGACACGACTCTGTCTCTTCTGGATCTGCGCCTGATAGCTCATGAAACGGCGATGTCACAACTGAAGGACTTGTTCTCAGTCCTGGACGAACGGCACGACCTTCTCAGCCAGCAGGCGAATGAATGCTTGATTCCCGGTGTAGAGGTCCCGGCCTGATCTGAAGCCTCGGGAGCTTTGCGAATGACGCAAGTGCGCAAATTGGACGAAGGCATCGGGAGGATGGGGATCCGCTTCGGGTTTGTGCTCTCCATGCTTGGTTTGTGGCTGCTGCCAGAAAACTCGGCCCATGCCCAGGACGGTTCTACTTCGCCGCCTTCCGTGACCGTCGCCAAGCCTGTGGTCAAGGACATCGTCGAGCGGACCGACTTCATCGGGCGCTTTGAGGCAGTCGATCAGGTCGACATCCGCGCCCGGGTCTCGGGGTATCTCGACAAGGTTCATTTTCAGGACGGGTCCCTCGTCAGGGCGGGATCCCTCCTCTTCACCATCGATCCGCGTCCGTACCGGAATGCGCTCGAGCAGGCGAAAGCAGCCTTGACCTCCGCTCAGGTCCGGCTGGAGTTTGCCCAAAGCGACCTTGCTCGGGCCGAACAACTGCGGATGACCGGCAACATCACCGACCAAATCTTCGACCAGCGCCGTCAGGCCTTTCTGACCGGAAAGGCGGACATGGACCGGGCGCAGGCCGCCGTGCGCCAGGCCGAGCTCGATGTCGGGTTTACGGAGATCAAGGCGCCCCTGACGGGCCGGATCTCCCGCAAGCTCGTGTCCGAGGGCAACCTGGTCAACGCCAACGAGACGCTCCTGACGAACATCGTCTCGCTCCACCCGATCCAGTTCTACTTCGATGTCGACGAGCGCTCGTTCCTGGCCTATGCACCCCAACCCAATGGGGGCACGAGAACAGCCGCCAACGGATCGGCCAATGAGGCTTTGCTCACGCTGACGGACGAGCGCTTGGGCAGCGCAAGGGACAGATCGATTTCGTCGACAACCGGCTGGATGAGGCCAGCGGCACGATCCGGGTGCGTGCGGTCTTCGACAACAAGGATATGGTGCTGACGCCCGGCTTGTTCGGCCGCGTGACGATCGGGGCTTCGGATCCCTATACAGGCATTCTCCTGCCGGACGAGGCGATCGGCAGCGACCAGGACCGGCGCGTCGTCTATGTCGTCGGCGAGAACAACATCGTCAGTCTCAAGCCGGTCCGCATCGGCCCAAGGATCGATGGCTACAGGGTCATTCGCAGTGGGTTGACGGGCAACGAGGCCGTGGTCGTGAACGGCCTCGTCCGGGTTCGGCCCGGGGCACCCGTTACGCCGCAGATGACGACGCTGCCACTGACACGGGAGCGAAACGGCACCTGACCTCGCTGATGAGGGCACTTCCATGCGGATGGCTCATTTTTTTGTCGACCGTCCGATCTTTGCGACCGTTCTGTCGGCCCTTTTCCTGATCGTCGGTGGCATCGCTTACACCACGCTGCCGGTGGCGCAGTATCCGGAGGTCGCGCCGCCTACTGTGGTGGTCCGGGCCAGCTATCCGGGGGCTGACGCCCAGACGGTGGCAGCCACGGTTGCCACCCCTCTGGAGCAGCAGATCAACGGCGTCGAGGACATGCTGTACATGTCCTCTTATTCGACCAGCGACGGCGCCATGGCGCTGACGATCACCTTCAGACTGGGCGCCGATCTCGACAAGGCGCAGGTGCTCGTCCAAAATCGGGTGGCGATCGCAACGCCGCGGCTGCCGGAGGAGGTGCGGCGTCTCGGCGTCACAACGCTCAAGAGCTCGCCCGATCTGATGATGGTCGTGCACATGCTCTCGCCTGACGAGTCCTACGACCAGCTCTACATCTCCAACTATGCCCGCAACTACGTCCGCGACATCCTGTTGCGTCTCCAGGGCGTTGGCGATCTCACCATCTTCGGCGAGCGGCAGTACTCCATCCGCATCTGGCTCGATCCGGAGAAACTCGCCTCCTACGGCATGACCTCGGGTGACGTGGTCCGCGCCATCCAGGAGCAGAACGTTCAGGTCTCCGGCGGAGCCCTGGGACAGGAGCCGACGCCCACGGATGCCGCCTTCCAGCTCACGGTCACCACGCAAGGCCGTTTCGAGGATCCGCGTCAGTTCCGGTCGATCATCGTCCAAGCCACTCGCCAGGGGCACCTTGTGCGGCTGCAGGACATCGCCCGCATCGAACTGGGAGCCCAGGATTATGTGACGAATTCCTACCTGAATGGAAAGCCGGCTGTGGCCCTCGCGATCTTCCAGCGGCCCGGCACCAACGCCCTTGATACCTCGGAGCAGATCATCCGGAGCATGGAGGAGCTCAAAGCCAACTTCCCACCGGGAATCGCGTACCAGATCGTCTACAATCCCACCGAGTTCATCGCCGAGAGCGTCAACGAAGTCTACAAGACGCTGTTCGAGGCCACGGCTCTCGTTGTGCTCGTCGTGATCGTTTTTCTGCAGAGCTGGCGCTCTGCCATTATTCCCATTGTGGCCATTCCGATCTCCTTGGTCGGCACGTTCGCTTTCATGGCGGCTCTTGGATTCTCGATCAACACCCTCACCCTCTTTGGGATGGTTCTGGCCATAGGCATCGTAGTCGACGATGCCATCGTCGTGGTCGAGAACGTCGAACGCAACATTGCCCTCGGATTATCGCCTCGTGACGCAGCCCACACCACCATGGACGAGGTGGGCACGGCTGTCGTGGCCATCGCGCTGGTTCTCGCCGCCGTCTTCGTGCCCACAGCCTTCATTCCCGGCATCACGGGCCAGTTCTACCGCCAATTCGCCCTTACCATCGCGGTTTCGACGCTGATCTCAGCCTTCAATTCCCTGACCTTGTCGCCAGCCCTTGCTGCAAGACTGTTGCAGCCGCACAGCCACGAACATTCACACAATCCGGTGTCGCGTTTTGGCAGGACTCTGGCGAACGGCTTCAACCGGGGCTTCGACGCCACCTCGAACGGCTACGCCAGAGCGGTTGGCGCCGTCGTGCGGCATAAGCTGATCGTGCTGCCGATCTATGGTGGGCTCCTGGTTGGAACGCTCTGGATCACCGATCACGTGCCGCGCGGCTTCATCCCGACGCTCGATCAGGGCTATGCCATCGTTGTAGTGAAGCTGCCCGATGGTTCCTCCCTGTCCCGGACCGACGCGGTCGTGCAAAGGGCCTCGAAGATTATCCAGGAAACGCCGGGTGTTCGGAATGCGGTCGCCCTTCCAGGCTTCTCGGGTGCCACCTTCACCAATGCAACCAATGCGGCGGCCATCTTTGCCGGATTCAAGCCGTTCGAGGAGCGCATCAAGTCTGGGGATTCCGGACCCAAGATCATCCGCGATCTCTTCGCCCGCATGCAGCCGATCGAGGAGGCGTTCATCATCGCCATCCCGCCGCCGCCCGTCCGCGGCCTCGGCAATTCGGGAGGGTTCAAGGTGCAGCTGCAGAACAGGACCGGCGACGACGTGCGCGGCATTCTCGCGGTGGCCTATCAACTGATAACCCAAGCCCGCCAAAATCCGAATCTCGCTGGCGTTTTTACGACGTTCTCGGCCAACTCACCTCAGGTCTATCTCGAGATCGACCGGCAGAAGGCCAGCATCCTTAACGTGCCGATCCCGAACATCTTCGAGACGCTGCGGATCAATCTCGGCACGGCCTACGTGAACGACTTCAATGCCTTCGGCCGTGTTTATCAGGTGCGGGCGCAGGCCGATCAGCGCTTCCGCATTGACCAAGAGGATATCAACCGGCTGCGGGTCCGCTCGTCCACGGGCGCCCTTGTGCCTATGGGCACCCTCGTCGAGATGCAGCAGATGTCTGGCCCTGACCTGGTCCAGCGCTACAACATGTTCACCTCAGTGGCCCTTCAGGGCAATGCGGCTCCGGGCGTATCCTCAGGCGCCGCGCTCAATGCCATGGAGGCACTGGTCCGGCAGAATCTCTCTCCCGGCATGGGCTTCGAGTGGACGGAGCTGGCGTATCAGGAGCGGCAGACCGGCAATACGGCGGTGTTCATCTTCGCCCTGTCCGTGCTCTTCGTGTTTCTCGTGCTCGCGGCCCAATACGAAAGCTGGTCTTTGCCGATCGCTATCATCCTGATCGTGCCGATGAGCGTGCTCTCCGCGCTGATCGGCGTGATGCTGCGGGGGCAGGACAACAATATCCTGACCCAGATCGGTCTCGTGGTGCTCGTCGGACTGGCGGCAAAGAACGCGATCCTGATTGTCGAATTCGCCCGACAGGCGGAATTTGATGGCAAGACGCCAGTGGAGGCCGTTGTCGAGGCCTGCCGACTGCGCCTGCGCCCCATTCTCATGACGGCGTTCGCCTTTATTCTCGGCGTGCTGCCGCTCGCCATCGCGACCGGACCCGGAGCCGAAATGCGGCAGGCCCTCGGCACGGCCGTATTCGCCGGCATGCTCGGTGTCACGGTGTTCGGACTGTTCCTGACGCCGGTCTTCTATGTGGCGGCGCGGCTCGTGGTGCTCCGGATGGGCAGGAGGCGCCATCGTCAGCCTGTCCGCATCCCTACCCAGGCTTCAACCCCAGCCGAATGAAAGGTCAGAAATGCGGCCTGACCCTGCCACTCTCAAGCCCTGTAAACGGTAGGAGGATGACATGAACGATACGCAGGTCATCGGCGAAACTGCGTCCCAGACCCAGAGACCGCAGGCAGTCGACATGAAGCTCGAGGTCGTCGTCATCCCGGTTGCGGACGTCGATCGCGCCAGGAGCTTCTACAACGGCCTGGGATGGCGGCTCGACGCTGACTTCGCCGCCGGTGACGACTGGCGCGTCATCCAGTTCACGCCGCCTGGCTCCGGGTGCTCGGTCATCTTCGGCAAGAACGTGACCGCCGCGGCCCCCGGGTCTGCTCAGGGGCTGTATCTGATCGTCTCCGACATCGAGGCTGTCCGGGATGAGCTGCTTCGGCGTGGCGCCAAGGTCAGCGAGGTGTTCCACGCCGGCGAGGAGCACACTGGCACGGACGAGCCGTACCTGTTCGGGCGGGTCCGGGTGAGTGGCCGAGATCCCGAAAACCGCACCTACCGGACGTATGCCTCGTTCAGCGATCCGGACGGCAACGGTTGGCTGTTGCAACAGGTCGTCGAGCGCTTGCCAGGACGCGTGGACACGAACGGCGCCACCTTCACCTCGCCAGCAGACCTCGCGGCCGCGCTCCGGCGCGCAGCGGTCGCGCACGGCGAGCACGAGAAGCGGACCGGCCAGCATGATGAGGGCTGGCCGGACTGGTATGCCGGGTACATGGTGGCGGAGCAGACCGGCCAGCCGCTGCCGACGTGAGCGGCGATCCCAATGGTCTACGCTTTCGTTGGAACATCATCCTGATCCTTGGCCCGCACTTATCGTGGAGCCCGCACCATGACCCAGACCTTCGACGCCATCGTCATCGGGGCCGGACAGGCGGGCCCGTCCCTGGCCGGGCGGCTGACCGCCGCCGGGATGCAGGTCGCCCTCATCGAGCGTCATCTGTTCGGCGGCACCTGCGTCAACACGGGCTGCATGCCGACCAAAACGCTGGTCGCCAGCGCCTACGCGGCCCATCTCGCCCGCCGAGGCGCTGAGTATGGGATTGCCAGCGAGGGTCCGATCGGCATCGACATGCAACGGGTCAAGGCCCGAGCCGATACCGTCTCGACGAATGCCCGCACGAACGTCGAAAAGTGGCTGCGCGGCATGGATGGCCTGACGGTCATCAAGGGGCACGCCCGGTTCAAGGGGCCGGATGTCGTCCAGGTGGGCGAGAGCCTGCTGACCGCGCCCCGCATCTTCATCAACGTTGGCGGCCGCGCGAACGTGCCCGACATGCCAGGTGTCGACACGGTCGACTATCTCACCAACACCTCGATCCTCAAGCTCGACACGGTCCCGCGGCACCTGATCGTCATCGGCGGCAGCTATATCGGGCTCGAGTTCGCCCAGATGTATCGCCGTTTCGGCGCGGAGGTCACGGTGGTCGAGATGGCGCCGCGGCTAATTGCCCGCGAAGACGAGGACGTATCCGAGGCGGTTCGTGAGATCCTCACCGATGAGGGGATCACAGTCCGCCCCAGCGCCATGTGCATCGGGTTCAAGCCGCATGCGGACGGTGTGGCGGTCGACGTCGATTGCACCTCTGGAGCACCGATGGTGGTCGGATCGCATGTGCTGCTGGCGGTCGGCCGCCGGCCCAACACGGACGATCTCGGCCTCGACCAGGCTGGGGTCGCAGTCGATGCCCGCGGCTACATTGCGGTAGACGATACTCTTGCGACGAACGTAGCCGGCATCTGGGCTTTGGGCGACTGCAACGGCCGCGGGGCGTTTACCCACACCGCCTATAACGATTATGAAATCGCCGCAGCCAATCTTCTCGACGGTGACTCGCGCCGCGTCAGCGAGCGACTTCTCGGCTATGCCCTCTACATCGACCCACCGCTCGGACGTGTCGGCCTGACCGAGACCGAAGCGCTCAAGTCAGGCCGGAAGATCCTGGTGTCCAAGCGCCCGATGACGCGGGTTGGCCGGGCGATTGAACGCGGTGAGACCAAGGGCTTCATCAAGATCGTCGCCGATGCCGACAGCAAGCAGATCCTCGGCGCTGCCGTGCTCGGCGTGACCGGCGATGAGGTCATCCATGGCATCCTCAATATGATGAATGCCCGAGCCGCCTACCCGACCTTGCAATGGGCCGTGCCTGTCCACCCGACCGTCTCCGAGCTGATCCCTACCCTGCTTGGAGATCTCCAACCCGTTAACTAGGGGGGCTCTCTTGGCTAGGGTCTTGGTCGTCTACTACTCGTCCTATGGTCACATCGAGCAGATGGCGCAGGCCATCGCGGAGGGCGTCCTCTCCGTCGTTGGCGCAGATGCCGCCAGCAAGCGGGTCGCGGAGCTCGGTTCCAAGGGCGGCATGTGGCGGAGATTGCAGGAAGGCTGGAGCGAGGCGCCGGTGAAAGAGGCCCTGTCCCGCTTGATATGCAGCACCCGACCGAGACTGTCGGCGGAACAGCCAGGTAGCCAACATGATGCTTGCTCAGTGACAGTGCAGTCCTTTCGACGATTCTTGGATCTGTTTCGTGACCCACTCCGGCGGCAAGATCGCGCCGTGTCTCAGAGAGTGGGTCGAACTTCATGATGATTATCGATGACCAAACCAATGACATCTTCGCGTTCGATCCCGAGAGGGTTCACCGATACAAGGTCATCCTCCGGCGAAACCGACTCTTCAGTTTCTGGGCGGGCGAGCAACTCGGCAAGCTGGACTGCGAGCTCCTCCACTACATAGCGAGTGTGGTGGACGCTGATCTGGAGGAGCCAGGTGATCGCGATATTCTCCAGAAAGTCCGCCACGATATGCGGACCGCCGGCATCAGAGTTAGTGAGGCGGCTCTTCGCGCAAAACTGGAGGAGTTGCGTGTTCAGGCCCACAATGAGTTCGACAGGCCATCTGCCAATCCATCAACATCATGAGGGATGCCATGCACGACTTGCTTGAGCGCGTCCTCGCCGCACATGGCGGTGTGGACCGGTGGAACAGCTCTCACGAGGTGAGTGCAACCGTTGTGACCGGGGGCGACTTCTGGGCAACAAAGGGGATCTTCACCGACGACATCCGGCGCCGAACAAAAGTTGGAATACAACGGGAATGGGCAACTCTTGCGCCATTTGGCGATCCGGACTGGCAAATGACATTCGCCCCCGACCGGGTCGTGATTGAAGCCAGCGACAACTCGATTGTCGCTGAGAGAAACGACCCAAGGTCGGCCTTTTCAGGTCATGGGCTCGAGACCCCGTGGGATCCGTTACACCTGGCCTACTTCAACGGTTATGCCCTGTGGACGTATCTCACAACTCCCTTCCTGCTGGCGATGCCCGGCTTTGAGGTTGAGGAAGTCGAGCCCTGGCAGGAGAAAGATGAGTCTTGGCGGGTTCTGCGTGCGACGTTTCCCGCCGAGATCGCCAGCCATTGCCGTGAACAGGACTTCTATTTCGGGCCGGACTTTCTACTCCGCCGCCACGATTACCAAGTGGACGTTTCCGGCGGCTTCCTCGCGGCACAGTACGTGTACGATGTCAGGGATTTCGGGGGATTTATGTTCCCGAACCGAAGGCGCGCTCACCCGCGTCTCGCGAACCGCCAGCCAGACCACTCACGCACACTCGTGTCAATCGATCTCAGTGACTATGAGGTGACTTGAAAGTCCTTGGGCGGATCGGATACCGGGACCTAGACTAGGATATTGGAGCCAACGCAGTCCGCTCCTCCGTTGTGAGCAACTGGGACGCCATCCGCTTGGCCTGCCGGGCGGGCTCGACACTGCGGGTCATCTGTGCAACGGCAATCGCACCCTCATGTAGCAGGTTCGTTTCGGCCGCAATCCGCTTCGGCTCTGCAAACCGCGCTGCATGGGCGAGTTCCTCAAAGTATGCCAGCGTCAGGCGCTTGTGCAGCACGGCGGTCCGGAACACAGGGTTGACGGTGTCCTTATGCTCCCCTGCGGCGCTCATGAAGATGCAGCCGCGGAAATGCTCGTCCCGAAACCAGGATTCAAGAAAGTCGAAGGTTGCCAGCAGGCGCTCGACCGGATCCTTCGCGCGCTGCTCGACAAACGCCCGCATGGCGTCCCGCTCCTGCTCGTCCCTACGCTCGAGAACGGCCAGAATGAGATCCTCTTTGGTTTCGAAATGCCGGTAGAGCGTCGTCTTAGCGACCCCGGCCTCGGCGATGATCAGGTCAATACCTGTCGCGTGGTAGCCATGCTGGTTGAACAGCCGCAACGCGGTCTCGAGCAGATGATCACGAATTTCTGAACGACGCATTACACCCTCCCACGACAATACAGATCTGTATTTTTACATTAGGGCCAACGGTGCTCGAAAGCAAGCACGCGTTTTCTCTCCAAATGCTCCCCAAACGTGCGTCTTCGCACAGCGGCGTCCAGAGCCGCCTTGCAAAACGATACAGATCTGTATAAATCCAGTGCGTCCGATACGGATTGGTATCGTTTGGGATTGGTGGGACGGCCTGCCGATCCAGTGAGATCAGGAGGGGCGATGATGCCCTGGACTATCAAACGGCAGTGCTCCTGTTACCATGTTGCTGAGAAGAAGACCGCCCGAGGAGGCTTGGTGTGGACCTTTCGATCCATAGTGATCGGCCTCCTCCTGTTGTTTGCCCTTGTCGGGATCCCGCGCGTCAATGCAGGCGAGCCCCGTCAGTTTGAAGGAGCCTGGATCCCCTCAGCAGGCGCAAGCGCTCAGCCGACAGACGCCTGGAGCGAGTTTTGCGAGCGGAGCCCGGTCGAATGTGCGATCGACCCCTCCGAGCCTGCCACAATCAAGCTCGACGAGCGTGCCTGGGCCTTGATCGTGGCGATCAACAAGCAAGTCAACGCGGCCGTGTCGCCGCAGGAAGACATCACCCACTGGGGCGTGATCGACCGCTGGGACTATCCGGACGATGGCTATGGTGATTGCGAGGACTACCAGATCCTCAAGCGGCGCATGCTGGTCGAAGCCGGCTTGCCGCGGCGGGCCCTTCGCATGGTTGTGGTGCTCGACGAACTCGGTGCAGGCCATGCCGTCATGGCTGTCCGGACCGATCACGGCGACTTCATCCTCGACAACAAGCGGGACGCCGTCCTGCCGTGGCATCAGACCGGGTACGTGTACATCAAGAGCGAAGGTGACCGGACCCGCGCGTGGGTCTGGCTGAGCAATCAAGCCGTCGTCACGTCGACTGTCAGCCGATAACGGGGAGGCTCTCATGCCACGGTCGCTTCACGGAAACCGCGCACGCATTCTGATCGCTGACACCAACACGACCTTTCGGGAGAGTCTCGGGCAGCACCTGCGGTCAAGCGGGTTCGAGGTGGTGCTCGTCTCCTCCGCCCGAAGCGCTTTTTCTATGCTGCGTGACCGGGATCGGCCAATCGACTGGTTCTACGTCCGGGCTGATCTGCAGGACCTGATGGACGGATGGATCCTGGCCGATGAGTTCCTTGACAGGCCTCCGCATCGAGCCGCGGTGATTGCCGCGTCGGTCGAGCGCGTCTCCGGGCAGGGTCACGTGGTTCTGAAGGAGCCCTCGCTAGCAGTCGTCCTGGATGCCATCCGAACCGTGTCCAACACACCCGAACCCACACGCTCCGCCGCTGTCGCGAATTCCGATCCACGGCGTCGTGCAGCGTACCCGATGCTTTCGCCTGGAGCCAATTGCCAGCCGTAACCCGGCACCTGGAGATATCGATCATGTACACCAAAGCAATCATAGAACAAGCGTGTGCCGACTATCCTTTCTTAAGCGACCTTTGTGCTGCCGAAATCGAGCGGCGCATCATCCAAGCCTATGTTCGGCTCGTGTTTCAGGCGGTTGACAGAAACAGTTCGCGAGCCATTGCGGTGCTGCGGCTTGGCTCGCTTGAAGTCCACCTGGCCGAACTTCACCCGGCATCGGCCAGCCCGGGCCTGCCGCCATTCTGGATCGAGGTCATCGACGCCCCAACGCAGAGCTCAGTCGACAGCCTGGGGTTCCACGACTTCGACGAGGATGAATTGGCAGCGGCAGTCGAGATGATCGTGAGCGCGACGCATGACGCCGGTCACTGGAATGCCCCGTCTCCGCGCGGACCCGCAACCTAAATCGAACGGCCGTGCCGGCGTGGATCAATGAGGACGAAGTCATGGACCGAAGCAACGAGCAATGCTCCTTCTGGGCCTCTGTCACCGCGGTGCTCACGCTGACACTCGTCATTGGCGCGCTATATCTGCCCTTGTTTCTGTAAATCAGCGGTTGCCGCAATCCCGGCCACAGCTCAGGGCTGTTCCGAGAATGGTTCGGATGAGAACGGCGAAGCTGCCAGGCCGTTTCATCACATCGGGGACCGGCTCTGTTGGGGAAAAAACGGCGATCCTAAAGGATCGCCGTCAGCTCACGGGGAGGGTGTCAAAGCCTGCAGGAGCACCGGCTGTGTACACCCAGGGAGGCTATCGAACATCTCAGCCATATGCTGGAAAAAGCCCGTCGAGATGATCCGATTGTCGCAATTCCGAGCAAAATCCAGCAATCCGAGACTGGATCCCAGCGATACGAACCGGTTCGATGGCGAGCAAGCCACAGATCTGCCCGGCTGACCGCCTAGGTTGGTGGGCCACAAGGGAGGTGTGACATGGCCAGCTTCGATGCCTTGAGGCTGCTCTTCCCCCAGGACGGCCATATCCCAGCGGAACACCGACCTCCCGCTGCCATTCACCAACGGACCTATCTCGTCGATGGCGAACTGAAGGCCTGGGACGGAGCTGTCGATACGGTGCGGTCGCCGGTCTGCCTGCGTGCCGCGGACGGCCGACTGCAGCAGATCGAACTCGGGAGCGTTCCCTCCGGAGCAGAGAAAGAGGCGGAAGAGGCGCTCAAGGCCGCCGTGGACGCGTACGACGGCGGCCGCGGCCGGTGGCCCACCATGACGGTCGCCGAGCGCATAGCCTGCCTGCAGGACTTCACACGCCGGATGATCGACTGCCGCCAGGAGGTCGTGAATCTGATCATGTGGGAGATCGGCAAGCCGAAGGCGGATTCCGAGAAGGAATTCGAGCGCACCGTCGACTACATCCGGGCGACGCTCACCGCCCTGAAGGAACTCGACAACAGCAACTCCCGGTTCATGATCGTCGAAGGCACCATCGGCCAGATCCGGCGCACCCCGCTCGGAGTCGTTCTCTGCATGGGGCCGTACAACTATCCCCTGAACGAGACGTTCGCGACCCTGATCCCGGCGCTCGTCATGGGCAACACGGTGGTATTCAAGCCACCACGGTTCGGCGCCCTGTTGTTCTACCCGCTGCTGGAGGCCTTTCTAAACTCCTTCCCAAGGGGCGTGATCAACATGGTCTACGGGCGCGGCTCGGTAGTTGTGCCCCGTCTGCTCGACACTGGCCAATTGAACGTGCTGGCCCTGATCGGCTCGAGCAAGGTCGCTGACCATCTCAAGAAGCTGCATCCAAAGACCAACCGCCTGCGGGCCATTCTCGGGCTCGACGCCAAGAATGCCGCCATCATCCTGCCGGATGCCGACCTCGAGCTTGCCGTCAGAGAGTGCCTGATCGGGTCCCTCACGTTCAACGGCCAGCGCTGCACGGCGCTGAAGATGCTGATCGTGCATCAGTCCATCGTGGAACCGTTCCTGCGCCGGTTCAGCGAGGAGGTGGCCAAGCTCAAGGTCGGCATGCCTTGGGAGGCGGGTGTCAACATCACCCCGCTTCCTGAAGCTGGCAAGACCGATCACATGACGGCTCTGGTGGAGGACGCCAAGGCCAAGGGCGCTCGGGTCGTCAACCAGGATGGCGGCAGTGTGGCCGGCACCCTGTTCTACCCGGCGGTTGTCTACCCTGTCGAGGATGGAATGAGGCTCTACCGGGAGGAACAATTCGGGCCTGTTGTCCCGGTGATGCCGTTCGAGGATCTCGAAATGGCGCTCGAGTACGTGACCACGTCCGAGCACGGGCAGCAGGTGAGCATCTTCGGCTCAAGCCCGGACCAAATCGGCCAGCTCGTCGATCCGCTCGTCAACCAGGTGTGCCGGGTCAACATCAACTGCCAGTGTCAGCGCGGCCCTGATGTGTTTCCCTTCACCGGCCGCAAGGACTCGGCGGAGGGCACCCTGTCGGTGACCGACGCCCTCCGCTCGTTCTCGATCCGCTCGATGGTCGCCACCAAGGAAACGGAAGCGAACAAGAGCCTGCTTGAGGCCATTGTCACTCAGCAGACATCCAACTTCATCAACACCCGCTTTATCTTCTGACCGTCGGAGGACGCTCGACCGGTTGTAGGTGCGCCGGCGCCCCTTCCCGGTTGCAATCGGCATAGCCAGGGAGGCACTGAGCGATACTGAATTGTATCATTTAGTGCCTCATCCGGAGCCGCTTCATGCGCGTATCATACCCACCCACGACAGTTCTGACCGCTGAAGGACGCTAACGAAGACGGCGCCTTTGATCCTCTTTGGCATGCAGTCCCAGTAACAGCTCAGACAGGGTCACATGGGGATCGTGTGCCATTTGGCACCTCGCGTGAGCCAGAAGCCCTTCGTTTCACGGACAATGCTTGCCGAGTGATACAGATCGGTATATCTCAGTCGTTATCGATACAGATCAGTATCGTTTACCCCGCAACCGGCCGAAGGGCCGCCGCGGAAACCCAGGAGAAAGCAATGTCTCGTGTTTCTAGTCCCAACATCGCGGCGTATCCGGGCCCTCAGGCTCCCGCAGCTTTTCTGTTTGATCTGGTCGACCGCCATGGCCGGACGGTCACAACAGCGGGCCTCTATGCCTCGCTGGTCGTGATCTATGCCTGGTTCGGTGGCATGAAGTTCACTGCCTACGAGGCGGAAGGCCTGACTGGCCTCGTTGGCAACAGTTCGCTGTTGAGCTGGGTCTATCCGATCTTTGGCGTGCGAGGCTTCTCGAGCCTCCTCGGTGTCCTCGAGCTCAGCATCGGCGCCCTGATTGCCGCCCGGCTCATTGGACCCGTGTATTCCCTCATCGGCGGTGTGCTCTCGGCAGGTCTGTTTGTGACCACCCTCAGCTTTATGGCAACCACGCCGGGCGTGTTTCTGCCGGAGGTTGGTTACCCGGCGATCTCCGTCGCACCCGGTCAGTTCCTGCTCAAGGACATAGGCTTGCTCGCTGTGTCCCTCGCGATCGCCGTTGACTCGCTTTCGCGCCTGCGTGCGGCCCGCGCTGCCTGACCGATGGCGGGGCGGAGCCTCCACTAGGCTTCGCCCTCCCCTCGAAGGCCCGTCGATTGCGGGCCACCGGGGAGAGGGCGGCACCTGCCACCCTTACGCCGACGGTATGAGTCGGCCAACATCAGGAGTTTCACATGTTTATCGCCTTCATCATGGCTAAGATCAGTGCCTATTTGCATTATCGCCAGGTCATCCGTGAGCTGATGCAACTCTCAGATCGGGAGCTCGACGATATCGGCATCTCCCGTAACGATATCGATGGCATCGCGCGTCAGAGTGCGGCCTCGTAAGCCGCCTCCTGGATCACCTTTCCAAATCACGGAAGGAGAATGTCAGATGAAAACCTATCACAAGAACCCCGAGGCCGTGTCCCGGCTAACCCCAGAGCAGTACCGGGTGACACAGAAGGACGGGACCGAGAGGCCCTTCGCCAACGCGTATTGGGACAACAAGGAGCCCGGGCTCTACGTTGACGTCGTGTCGGGCGAGCCGCTGTTCGCCTCGTTCGACAAATACGACAGCGGCAGCGGCTGGCCCAGCTTCGTCAAGCCGATCGATGCCAACAACGTTATCGATATCCGCGATACAAGCCATGGTATGGTGCGAACCGAGGTGCGCTCCGCCCACGGCGACAGCCATCTGGGACACGTGTTTCCCGATGGACCATCTGACGCTGGCGGATTGCGCTACTGCATCAACTCGGCCTCGCTAAGGTTCATTCACTTCGATGACTTGGAGAGTGAGGGCTACGGCGAGTTTCGCAAGCTCTTTGCAGAGAAAGGAGAAACAGTATGACTGGCGCAACTGAGCGGGCCGTCTTGGCTGGAGGCTGCTTCTGGGGCATGCAGGATCTCATCCGGCGCCTCCCCGGCGTGGTCTCCACTCGTGTTGGCTATTCTGGTGGAGAAGTGCCGAACGCGACGTACCGCAACCATGGCACGCACGCGGAGGCGATCGAGATCATCTTCGATCCCGAGAAGACGAGTTTCCGCGACCTGCTGGAATTCTTCTTCCAGATTCACGATCCCAGCACGAAAAACCGGCAGGGGAATGACCTCGGCCTGAGCTACCGCTCGGCAATTTTCTACACCTCGGACGAGCAGCGACAGGTAGCCGAGGACACGATCGCCGATGTCGACGCCTCGGGCCTCTGGCCGGGTAAGGTCGTCACGGAACTTGCGCCGGCCGGGGACTTCTGGGAAGCCGAGCCCGAGCATCAGGACTATCTCGAGCGCTATCCGGGTGGCTACACCTGCCACTTTGTCCGCCCCGGCTGGAAGCTGCCGCGTCGCAGCAACGCCGCCTAGAGCCGCTGCTATCGGCCGCTGACCCAGAACAAGGTGACCTTGCAAAGATGGCCCGGATTCCTCCGGGCCATTTCACTTCGACGGTTCTGTCAATCCGAGCGCCAGAATGCATTCGACAAGGAGGATTTTCGCAAGATTGGATGAACGACCGCAATATTGAGATACTCGCGGCTTAGGCATCGCTCGGCAACCCGATCATAATGACATCCAGCACCGGGGACTGTTGCACCTGAGGGAGTCGAGGCATGCCCCCTGCCCTGTCGATGGTACAGCCAGTTTGTGGGTTCTTGGGCCTGTCTTGCAGTCCGCGCCGGCCGCAAGATCGCCGTCTCCCAATCGCAGCATGAGGGCACGACGATGAGGATCATCAGTTTCTCACGCGCTTTCGGTGCAGCTGGCATTGCAGTCGCACTTGCGAGCACGAGCGCGTCCGCCCAGGGGCCGGGAGGGACGGTGAAGCTGCTCGCGGTGTTCGGTGATCGTGGCGAAACACTGGCCACCCGGAGCAGAAATAAGGATCGGCTATCATGTCCCGCATGATGGCTTGGCGTGTGCACGAGTTCGGCTCTCCGGACGCTATGCAGTTCGAGCATGTTCCGGTTCCCCGTCCTGACCGCGGCGAGGTTCTTGTCAAAGTGCACGCTGCCGGGGTTGGCCCGTGGGACGGTTGGATCAGGGCTGGTAAAAGCGCCCTGCCCCAACCCCTTCCCCTCACCTTAGGTTCAGACCTCTCTGGCGAGATCCAGGCGATCGGGCCGCAGGTTCTGGGCCTGAGCGTTGGAGATCCGGTTTACGGTGTCACGAACCCGCGCTTTATCGGGGCCTATGCCGAGTATGCATTGGCGTCGGCGACAATGATTGCACCGAAGCCGGTTTCCATCGATCACGTCGAAGCAGCGTCCGTTCCGGTCATTGCCGTGACCGCTTGGCAGGGTCTGTTCGAACAGGCGCTGCTCAAAGCTGGTCAGACTGTGCTTATCCATGGCGCAGCGGGCAACGTGGGGGCCTACGCAGTGCAGATGGCCCGCCGAGCCGGCATTCGGACCATCGTGACCGTCGCGACTGACGACATTGCCTTCGTGCGCGAGCTCGGTGCAGACACGGTGGTGGACTTCAAGACCCAGCGCTTCGAAGAGGAGATCCGGGATGTCGATGCTGTGCTCGATCTGGTCGGAGGCGAGACGCAGCAGCGCTCCTTCCAGGTCCTGCGTCGCGGCGGCAAGTTGATCTCGGCCGTCGCTCAGCCGGATCAGGACCTCGCAAGGAGCTACGGTGTCGATGCCACTTTCTTCCTGGTCAGAGTGACAAGCCACGACTTGGCGGAGATTGCAAGCCTCATCGACAGCGGCGAACTGCGGACCCGGGTGGGTGCTGTCATCTCCCTCGCTGACGCTCGGGAGGCCCACCGCATGCTGGAGGACGTTCAGCCTCGCCCGAAAGGAAAAATTGTTCTCGCCGTGGACGCCAGGTGAACGAGACAAGGAGAACTGGCCATGCTTAGCGACAGGGACCGCATCTTCACCAACCTCTATGGATTCTACGACTGGCGGCTTTCTGGTGCGCAGATGCGGGGAGATTGGGATGGCACGTCGCTTCTGCTCGCTCGCGGAAGGGACTGGATCATCAATGAGACCAAGGCGTCTGGGCTCCGCGGGCGCGGAGGCGCAGGTTTTGCCACCGGACTGAAATGGTCCTTCATGCCGAAATCATCCGATCGGCTGCCGAGCTATCTGGTCGTCAACGCCGACGAGTCCGAGCCAGGCACCTGCAAAGACCGGGAGATCATGCGCGGCGATCCCCATAAACTGGTGGAAGGCTGTCTGCTCGCGTCCTTCGCCATCGGCGCGCATGCCTGTTACATCTATATTCGAGGCGAGTTCGTTGATGAGGCCCGTCATCTGCAGCAGGCCATTGACGAGGCTTACGAGGCCGGCCTGATCGGCCGAAACGCCTGCGGGTCCGGGTGGGACTTCGATCTTTACCTGCACCGCGGTGCCGGCGCCTACATCGCCGGAGAAGAGACAGGTTTGCTCGAGAGCCTCGAAGGCAAGAAGGCGATGCCACGGATGAAGCCACCGTTCCCCGCAGCGATCGGTCTGTACGGCTGTCCGACCACGGTGAACAACGTTGAGACCATTGCCGTCGTACCGACCATCCTGCGCCGGGGTGCCGCCTGGTTCGCTGGCATCGGGCGACCGAACAACGTCGGGACCAAGATCTACTCGATCTCCGGTCATGTGAACAGGCCATGCAACGTCGAGGAAGCCATGAGCATTCCCTTACGCGAGCTGATCGACACCTATGCCGGCGGAGTCCGTGGAGGATGGGATAACCTGCTTGCCGTTATCCCCGGCGGTGGCTCGATGCCGCTGTTGCCAAAGAGCATTTGCGATACGCTGCTGATGGACTTCGACGCCCTGCGAGATGTCAAGAGCGGTTTGGGTACCGCCGCTGTCGTTGTCATGGATAAGTCGACGGACCTGATTGCGGCCATCGCCCGATTGAGCGCGTTCTTCAAGCACGAAAGCTGCGGCCAATGCACCCCCTGCCGGGAAGGGACAGGGTGGATCACGAGGGTCATGTACCGGATGGTGGAGGGCCGAGCCGATCCACACGAGATCGATCTGCTGGAGGAAGTGACCAAACAGATGGAAGGCCATACGATTTGTGCGTTTGGCGACGCTGCGGCCTGGCCGGTGCAAGGGCTCATCCGCCACTTTCGCCCAATGATGCTTGAGCGGATTGCGTTGTATCAGCGTGAGCACCAGCCAGCTTTAGCAGCGGAGTGATTGGCTGCCACCAGACACCGGGAGACCATCATGGCACCGAGAGCTACTAAGGATCAGCAGAAGTTTACCAAGGATCAGGAGGCGCATGCCTATCGCGAGATGCTGCTGATCCGGCGCTTCGAGGAGAAGACCGGCCAAATGTACGGCATGGGCCTGATCCGCGGCTTCTGCCACCTCTATATCGGCCAGGAAGCCATTGTTGTCGGCATGCAGATGGCGTCGAAAGAGGGCGACCAGATGATCACCGGGTATCGGGATCACGGCCACATGCTGGCCTGCGGCATGGATCCGAAGGGCGTCATGGCCGAACTGACGGGGCGCCGCGGCGGCCTGTCGAAAGGCAAGGGCGGCTCCATGCACATGTTCTCCAAGGAGAAGCATTTTTACGGCGGCCACGGCATCGTCGGCTCCCAGGTGTCGCTCGGCACCGGCATTGCGTTCGCGAACCATTACCGCGAGAACGGCAATGTCTGCCTGACTTATTTCGGCGAGGGTGCGGCCAACCAGGGCCAAGTCTCCGAGAGCTTCAACATGGCGGCGGTCTGGAAATTGCCGGTCGTCTACGTGATCGAGAACAACCGATACGCCATGGGCACGGAGATGAGCCGTGCCTCGGCGCAGACCGATTATTCGAAGCGTGGTGTATCCTTCGGCATCCCCGGCGAGCAGGTAGACGGCATGGACGTCCGGGCTGTTTACGCCGCCGGCCAACGTGCCATTGAGCATGCCCGCTCCGGCCAGGGTCCCTACATCCTCGAAATGTTGTCCTACCGCTATCGTGGCCACTCAATGTCGGATCCGGGGAAGTACCGCACGAGGGACGAGGTGGATCAGATACGCGAGCAGCGTGATCCGATCGAGCAGGTCCGCCAGCGCCTTTTAACACGCTGGAAGCTGTCGGAAGACGACGTGAAGGTCATTGACAGCCAAATCCGCGAGATCGTCAACGAGGCGGCCGAGTTCGCCACCAACGATCCAGAGCCCGACACAGCCGAACTCTACACCGATATCCTGAATTGATCATCCTGGGAGTGGGTTGAGCCGTGTGATATTGACTCTATTTGCATCTGATTGGTCTCCTTTTGATGACCGGGGCTGGGGCGGCGTTGAGCGGGTATGTCGGCCGTCTGATACACTGACGCCATCGTGTCAGCTTGAGGAGTGTCCCATGAACGGCGCGGAACTGCTTGTATCCGCTTTGGAGAACGAAGGTGTGCAGCAGATCTTCGGGGTGCCCGGAGAAGAGAACCTCGACGTGGTTGAGGCGCTGCGGCAATCCTCGATCCAACTGGTGCTGACTCGCCACGAGCAGGCGGCCGCATTCATGGCGGCGACGCATGGCCGGCTAACCGGCCGACCGGGCGTCTGCCTGTCGACGCTTGGTCCGGGTGCGCTCAACCTCACCACCGGCGCGGCCTATGCCCTGCTCGGCGCCATGCCGATGGTCATGATCACGGGTCAGAAGGGCATCCTGAGCCGCAAGCAGGCTCGCTTTCAGATCGTGGACATGGTCGCGACCATGACGCCGCTGACCAAATTCGCGCGCCAGATCGTCAGCTCTGCCTCGATTCCCACGATTGTGCGCGAGGCGTTCCGGGTGGCCCAGCAGGAGCGGCCAGGGCCGGTGCTTCTCGAGCTGCCGGAGGACATTGCTGCCGAAGCCGCTGTGGCGACTGCGCTACTGGTGCCCCCTCACCCGATCGATCCGCCTGTTGCTCCGGCGGAGGCCCTGGATCGGGCCGCCGAACTGATCCTCAAGGCCGAGCGGCCGCTGGTCATGCTCGGCGCGGCCGCGAGCCGCCCGCGCCTGGCGGAGGCGCTGTCGGACTTCGTGCGGCGCCTGCAGATCCCGTTCTTCAACACGCAAATGGGCAAGGGATCCGTGTCCGGCGGGTCCGGTCTGTACCTGGGCACTGCGGCCCTGTCGGAACGCGACTATGTCCACCGGGCGATCGACCGCGCCGATCTGATCGTCGCGATCGGTCACGACACGGTCGAAAAGCCGCCATTCCTGATGGGACCGAAGGGGCCGACCGTTCTGCATGTGGGCTATTTGCCGGCAACGGTCGAGGAGGTCTTTTTCCCGCATGCCGAGGTGGTGGGTGATGTCGGTCCGAGCCTCAGGCTGCTGGCCGACCGCCTTGAAGGCAAGCTGCCCAATGCGGGCGCGCTGCTTGGCCTGCGTGAGGAGATCCTGGCCAGGATCGCCGATCGGGCGGAGGAGAGCCGCTATCCCCTGACCCCACAACGCATCGTGCATGACGTGCGCCAAGTGATGCCGGAGGACGGCATCGTGTGCCTCGACAACGGCATGTACAAGATCTGGTTCGCCCGCAACTATCGCACCCGGGTCGCCAATACCCTTCTGCTCGACAACGCGCTCGCCACCATGGGCGCGGGCCTGCCCTCTGCCATGATGGCAGCCCTGCTCTACCCCGACCGCCGCGTCCTCGCGATCTGTGGCGACGGCGGGTTCTTGATGAACTCGCAGGAGCTGGAAACGGCGGTGCGTCTCGGGCTCAACCTGGTGGTGCTGATCCTGCAGGACAACGCCTATGGAATGATCCGCTGGAAGCAGGCCGTGGACGGGTATTCCGACTTTGGCCTGACCTTCGGCAATCCCGACTTCGTGACCTACGCCAAGGCCTATGGCGCCAAGGGCAGCCGGGTAGAGAGCCCCGATGATCTCGTGTCGACGCTGGAGGCCGCCTTTGCTGGCGGAGGCATTCACGTTGTCGCCGTGCCGGTGGATTACTCGGAAAACATACGGGTCCTTGTCGAGGAGCTGCGTGACCAGGCTCTGAGTGGAGGCTCCAACGATTGAAGTCGTCCAGTCCTTTGATCGGGCACCGATCGCCCGCGAAGGCGGCAAGCCGTTGACGGACGCGTTAGAGCATCGGACTGGAAGGCAGATTCAAGAGGTTTCGGTCTGGGCTGAAGTGTGATTCCCTTCTGAGGACAGGAGGTGGATCATGACCCAGAGCTTCTCCTTGGATCTGCGCGTGAGGGTGGCGGCCTTTGTCGAGGCGGGCCATTCCTGCCGGGCGGCGGCCCGCCACTTTGGGGTCAGTGACAGCTGCGCCATCAGGCTGATGCAGCGCAAGCGGCACTCCGGCTCACTCGCGCCAGCCCGTCAGGGCCGCCCGCCGGGAGGCGGCAAGCTGGTGGCCTATGAGAGCTTTCTGATCCAGACCGTCGAGGCCGAGCCGGCCATCACCATGCCCGAGCTCGCCGCAAGGCTGCTGGACGAGCACGGGGTGGTGGCGGCTCCCGCGATGCTCTCGCGCTTCCTGTGCCGGCGTGGCTTCACCTATAAAAAAACAGCTGATGGCGGCGGAGTGCGCACGCGCCGACATACGTGAGGAGCGCAGGGTCTGGGCAGGCCACCGCCAGCCGCGCATGCGCCAAGAGCCGCACCGGCTGGTGTTTCTCGATGAGACTTACGTCAACACTAAGATGACGCGCCTGCGCGGACGCTCGCGCAAGGGAGAACGGTTACGCGCCGGCGCTCCCTTCGGCCATTGGAAGACGCATACTTTCATCGCGGGCCTGCGCTGCCATGAGCTGAGCGCGCCCTGGGTGATCGATGGCCCGATCACCCGCACGGCGTTTGACACCTACATCGAGACGCAACTGGCGCCGACGCTCAGAGACGGAGATGTCGTGATCCTCGACAACCTCGCGGTTCACAAGAGCGAGAAGGCCGCCCAATGCCTGAAGCAACGAGGGGCCTGGTTCCTGTTCCTGCCGCCGTACAGTCCGGACATGAACCCGATCGAGCAGGCCTTCGCCAAGATCAAAGCACACTTGCGCAAGGCCGAGGCCCGAACCTTTGAGGTGCTTTGGCGAGCCCTCGGAGGCATCTGCGATCTCTTCGAGCCGCAAGAGTGTTGGAACTATCTCAAGGCCGCCGGGTATGCGTCCGTGTAACCGTCCGATGCTCTAGTTGAGTGGCCACGCGGTGAACTCACACCCACGTGGAGCTGCGGCGGCGATGTGCATTTATCGCCGCCATCGGTTCTTAAGCATGGCTCGCGATGTAACGCTTACCGCTCCCACCCCTCATCAAATGGAAATCGCTTCGCCCAAAATTCGTTGAGACGGGGATCCGTATCGACCTGGCGGACGATTTCGGCCATCTTCGGTGCACTCTTGTAAAAGCGCGAGCGCCAGGGAGCGAAGCGCGAGATCACCGTGACATACAGATCCAACACGGAGAGTTCGTCGCCGAGGATGTAGCGGCCCGGTGTGATCTGATCGTCCATCATGTGCCAGCAGTCGGCGATCCGGTCATGAATGCGATCAATGATCTCCGGCGCGAGTTTGTCGCTGGCAGTGATGCGCATAGGGTCGTCTTTGATCCAGGCAAATGCGTAGATGGCCGCCGACACATAGGTCATCCAGCGGAGGTATTGTGCGCGATTGGGGTCGTTGAGCCCTGGCGCCAGTCGTGCCTGTGGATGGAGATCAGCCAAATAGATCAGGATCGCAGCGCTTTCAGTTATGACCTCGCCGGATGGCAGCACCAGTGTCGGGACTTGACCCAACGGATTGGCTGTCTCGACCCGCTCACGCGCCGCTTCGTCCTCCCAAGTGACCGCCTCAATCACTTCGTAAGGAACTCCAAGCAAAGTCAGCATGGCCTCGATCGGCACGGAGCCTGATCCGACCGCGCCGAATATCTTAAGCATGCGTGCCTCCCAACCAAGTCTTGGGTATCGGATCGCCCTGGATATAGGTGAGATCCTGATTGCGCCGGGTTTCTATAGCGGCTCCGGGCATGAGTCTACTGGATCTAACCCGCGTGCGTTGGATCGCAACGCGGCCATTGCCGTGGCCAGTTGGGATGATGTGACCGTCCCCGAAGCTGCCCGTGACTCTGAAAGTTCTCCTCAGCGCCGACGGGGGAGGGGATCAACGCCAATGGTGCAGTCTTTTCGGTCGGTCTTGGTCCTGTTTTGTGGCTCAGGGCGGCTGCAAGATCGCCTCAGGCTCGATCGGCACTCGCCGATTGCACCCAGCCCTCGGGCATCGGCCATGCGCCGGCTTTATGGAGAGCGCCATGTTGAGAAAACGTCTTTTGACCCTGCCCCTTCTTGTCCTTCCCGGCATGGCCTTGGCGGAGATGGGCGGTGGTACAGATCGCGACCAGGTCAATCGCGAGGTCGAGGCGATGATGCGTGATGGCCGCTGGGAGCGTGCCATTGCTGAAGGTCGCGCCAACAAGCAGGTTTTCGAGGCACTGCATCAGGCTGAAAACCGGATGCGGCAGCTCGCAACCGGATACACGGCGTCGCGGCCTGCTCGCCGATCTGCTGGTTACTGAGGCATGTCATACGGGAAGCAGCATCTGTTAAATCACACGGGCACGTGAGCGAACCGCCAGGGCTGACCCGGATCGTACGCAGTGGCAGATCAATTCAGACAAAGACAGTATGCGTTTTCGCACTTGCGTCGATAAACGCTGACTATTATGGTCTGTGTTTATCGCAGTCCGATTATTGGCAGACGCAACATACCGAAATTATGGCACACCTGACCGTCAGCGTTGAGTATGGCATCCATTGCCTTCTATGGCTTGTCGACTCTGATGCAGCCCTCAGCAGCCGGGACCTGGCCGAGTTGCAGGGTATCTCGCCCGGCTTCCTCGCCAAGATCTTTCCCAAGCTCGAAAGGGCTTGGATCGTCACGGCCAGCGAAGGCGTTCGGGGCGGCTACCGCCTCGCACGTCCAGCCAAGGACATCACCTTCCTAGAGATCGTCGACGCGATCGAAGGGGAGAAGCCGCTCTTCGATTGTCAGCAGATCCGGGGCCGTTGCGCCTTGTTCAAGGGCAAGCCGCCGGCATGGTCGAGCAACGGTGTGTGTGCCGTCCACGCCGTCATGCTCCAGGCTGAGAAGGCGATGCGAGACACGCTGGCTTCCCAATCGCTGGCCGATGTGCACGCGGCGCTCGGACGCAAAGCCCCATCAGATTTTCTCGGCCAGGTTCAAGACTGGATGTCGGAGCGTCTAGACGCCCGTCGGCCAGGCCGCACCCCCCGATCCAAAGAGCCGCCAAGTTGATCTCGCGGGGGTCAGCCGCCCTCACCTCAAACATTTAGAATTTCTCGGCACCTTGCCGGACCTGCCGAGAACCCGTCGGGCCTCACCTTGACGGAATGGCTTCACACGTCCGGCCGAGACAGAGAATTATTATGACCAAGAAAATTGTGATCGCCGGCTCGGGCTTTGCCGGCATGTGGGCCGCCGTCTCCGCCGCTCGGGCGGTGTCGCTTGCGGGCAAGGAGGCGGACATCGAGGTGATTGTCGTGTCACCCATGGCTAGCCTGACGATCCGGCCCCGTCTCTATGAAGCGGTTCTCGAGAACATGAACCCGGATCTCGCTCCATTGTTCGAAGCTGTGGGTGTTAGCCATATCGCAGGGTTGGTGCAGACGATCGATGCCGACGCCCGCCTCATCGAAATCGGCAAGAACGACGGTACGCAGTTACACCTGCCCTACGACAAGTTCGTACTGGCCGCCGGCAGCTGCCTCTTTCAGCCGCCGGTGCCAGGACTGGCGGAGCATACGTTCAATGTCGATCAGTTGGAGGGCGCTCATAGGCTCGACATTCACCTGAAATCCCTTGCGAACCGTCCTGAGACCGCCGCACGCAACACAGTTGTCGTCGCCGGAGGCGGCTTTACGGGGATCGAAACCGTTGCCGAGATGCCGGAGCGCCTGCGCAAGGTTTTGGGCCACGATGCTGACATCCGGGTGGTCGTCGTTGAACAGGCACCGCACATCGGTCCTGACCTTGGCCCGGTTCCACGCCCGGTCATCGAACAGGCTCTGGCCGAGTGCGGAGTCGAGATCATCACCGGCGCTGCGGTTAACATCGTTTCCGCGGACAGTGTTACCCTCTCATCCGGGCAGCGCATTCAGACGCACACCGTCATCTGGACCGCCGGGGCCCGTGCCAACCCGCTTGCAGGCCAAATTCCAGGCGAGCGCGACCGCTTCGGCAGGGTGATCGGCGATGCTTTCCTCCATGCCACAGAGGTGGACGACATCTTCGTCACGGGAGACGTCGTTCAAGCGGCAACAGACGGTCTTGGCAACACGACGCTGATGTCGTGCCAGCACGCACAAAGCCTTGGACGGGTTGCCGGTCATAACGCCGCCGCGGAACTGGTTGGATTGCCGTTGCATCCGTACAGCCAGCCGAAATACGTCACCTGCCTCGATATTGGTCCCTGGGGGGCTGTCTACACTGAGGGTTGGGACCGCCAGGTGCATCTGACGCGAGACGCCGGCAAGGCTCTCAAGCAAGCGATCAACACGACGTGGATCTACCCGCCTCCGGCTGATCGCAACGCAGCCTTTGTGGTCGCCAACCCGGACTTCGTGATCGTCCCCTGACCCCAACGTAGACACCACTGGTGCCTTGGCCGGGCTGCTGCTCGGTCAAGGCGGAGAGACGGATATATTATGCGAAACATCGACGTTTACTTTCTGACACTGGCAAGCCTGTGTCTGGTCCTCAGTGTCTCCCTTGGTCTGGGAATGGGATTTGCACAGGATTTCTCGCTCGGTCACCTGCACTCTCACCTGAATCTGGTTGGATGGGCCTCGACGGCGCTCTTTGGCCTCACGTATCGCGCCTATCCGGTTCTGGCGGAAAGCAGACTGGCGAAAGCCCATTTCCTGATTTCCGCGCCGAGTGGCCTTATGTTCCCGGCAGGGATCTACGTGCTGATCGTCCACGGGCAACCGGTTCCAGCCGTCGTAGCCGCGATTGTTTGGCTCGTCGGCACCGCACTCTTCTGCATCTCGCTTGTACGACTGGCCGTCGAGAAGAGCCGGGGTTGAACCGTTATCCGGACGGGAACGAATCCGACCGGACAACGTGCCGCGGGTGCTGTGCTCCTAAAGGAGCGCAGCAATGCAATAGCGCAAATCAATGCCCCACAATCAAAAGACTACCAGGCGGTTATCCAAGTCAGGCCACCTACACCCACCAAACCCTCGACATCGTCGAGCTGCTTGTGCTGGGACTTTCTAACTTGCTGATCTTGAAATGCCCGCCCGGCCATCTCATCAGTCCTATAAGCACCACATCGCCGTTAAGCACCTTGATGTCGGGGTCGGCCCGATAAGGGCGGTTCGATGGTACAGGCCGGTTGCTGGTTCTTGGGCCTGTTGTCGAGCCCTCACCACAGGCACGATCGCTGCATTCCTGATCCCAACATGAGGATATGCAGATGAGGATGATCAAGATCTCGCGTTTCGCCGCCAGCATCGCAATGGCCGTGGCAAGCACAGCTGTCGTAGCCCACGAGCCGGAAAAATCCGGTGGCCCAGCCATCGCCGTCGGTGAAACGGTGGCGACTGTCTTCGAGCGTCTTGTTCCGAACATCGCGGGCAAGACCCTAACGGCCCTTGAGGTGAGCTACGCTCCCGGAGGGAAGTCGGTATCCCACATCCATGCCAAGTCGGCCTTCATCTATGCGCATGTGCTCTCCGGTGCCATTCGCAGCCAGGTCGGCGATGAACCCGCGAAAGTCTACCGGGCTGGCGAAGGCTGGTACGAAAACCCTGGCTCGCATCACAAGATCAGCGAGAACGCCAGTGCCACCGAACCGGCAAAATTACTTGCCGTCATCATTGCTGATAACGGAGACGTCCTGACCGTCCCGGAACATCAATAAGGATTGCTGCGATGTCCCAGCGCATGAATTATTCGGCCGCGTCTCCCGGCGGCATGAAGGCTCTTGGTTCCGTCTACAGTTACGTCGCCCAGAGCGGATTACCGGCGTCCCTGATCGAACTGGTCTATCTCCGGACTTCGCAGATCAACGGCTGTGCCTACTGCATCGACATGCACAGCCGCGACCTGCTCAAGGCCGAAGTGCCAGTCGAGAAGCTCGTGCTTGTCCAATCGTGGGACGAAGGCGGAACCCTGTTCAGCGATCGCGAACGCGCGGCGCTGAAGTGGGCCGAAGTGGTCACGCGGGTCAGCGAAACGCATGTTCCCGAGGAGGCCTATACCGAAGCTCGCGCCACGTTCTCGGAGAAGGAACTCGCCGACCTGACCATCGCGATCGGCTTAATGAATGCCTTCAATCGCCTCGCGATCAGTTTCCGCGCCGTACCGCTGGCTGCGGCAAGTCACTGATCACAGCCAGTTCCTTTTGAATGTGACATAGACATCCTGAGACCCGGCACTGCGTGAGCCGGGTCCCAGAGTGCAGCTCGGACACACCGAGCTGCATTTGGGGATTTTACATTGATGATGGGGATCCCCCGAACGCTTCATTCGCGCATAGGAAACGAAGATGCAGAGCCTCAAGGTAGCCTTTCCAGGGTCCCGTGGTGACCCACTTTCCGCCCGGCTTGAACTCCCGCTCGGCCCGATCCGGTCCTATGCGATCTTCGCCCATTGCTTCACCTGCTCCAAGGATCTCTTCGCCTCCCGGCGGATCGCGTCCGAGCTCGCCATGCGGGGCATTGCGGTGTTGCGGTTCGATTTTACCGGCCTGGGGGCCTCGGGCGGAGAGTTTCCCAAAACCAACTTCTCCTCGAATGTCGAGGATCTCCGGCAAGCCGCCAAGTATCTCGCGAGGCACTTTGGTCCCGCTGAACTCCTTGTCGGACACTCCCTCGGTGGCGCCGCCGTGCTTGCGGTGGCCCCCGACCTGCCCGCGGTCCGGGCGGTGGTCACGATCGGGGCTCCGGCTGATACTGCGCACGTGATCTCAAGCTTTCGCAGCCATGTGCCCGCCATCGAACGTCAGGGCGAGGCCGAGGTGCAGCTGGCTGGACGCCGCTTCGCGATCCAACAGCAGTTTCTGGATGACGTCCGCAGGCAGCATCTCGAGACGAAGATCCGGAGCCTTGGTCGTCCGCTGCTTGTCCTGCACGCTCCCGATGACGAGATCGTCGAGATCAAGAATGCCAAGCGGATTTTTGAGGCTGCCCAGCATCCGAAGAGCTTCGTCTCCCTCGACGGCGCGGATCATCTCCTGACCCGCCATGAGGACGCGGCCTTTGTCGCAGAGGTGATCAGCGCCTGGTACGGCCGGCATCTGGCGCGTTCGTCCCGTGCAGAGGCGGTTGCCAATCACGATGGCGTCAGCATTCGTGCATCGGGTGAGGGCCGCTTCCAGCAGGTCGTCGAAGCCGGGCGGCACCGGCTCCTTGCCGACGAGCCTGAGAGCTATGGCGGGCTGGACAGTGGCCCCAGTCCGTACGACTTCGTGGCGGCAGGGCTCGGCGCCTGCACGTCTATGACACTTCAGCTGTATGCCGAGCGCAAGGGCTGGCAGCTTCCGCCATTTACGGTCGAGGTTCGGCACGCCAAGGTTCATGCTGAGGATTGTGTCAACTGCGGAGAAGGGCGTAGCGGCAAGATCGACCAGTTCGAGCGCCAAATCACCTTCGATACGGACCCCGGGCCTGCGGTGACGGAGAAGATCGCGGAGATCGCCGACAAATGCCCGGTGCACCGGACGCTTGAGGCTCGCTCCCATATCGTGACGAAGGTCGCGGCACCGAATGCCTCACGTTCTGCCGAGCAGCATAATGAGGAGGCCTGAACCGGCAACGGTACACAAACTGTGCTTGGTCTTGGACCTGTCCGTCAGCCCGCCCAAGGCGCAAGATCGCGGTTGAAGTCATTCAGGCAACGAAGTGAGGATTCCCAGTGTTTGTCGCTCATGTCCTTTCCATAATCCGGTCCTTCAGGAGGCATTGCGCGTCCCTCCGGGAATTGTCTCGCCTTTCCGAGCGCGACCTCAAAGACCTTGGCCTGTCCCGCTACGAGATTGAGCAGAGCCCAAACCCCCGCATGAGCCGGCAGGATCTCATGCCATTCCGGGCTTGGGATCACTGGTCGCGAAAGAGCAGGCGGAAGCAGGAGCTTGGAACAGCCTGCGCGAATGACATTTGAAAGGGACACAATGTCCAACAATTTGACGCAAACGCTCATGTTCGCCCTTGAGCAGCGCCCGGCATTGGAGCGCTCCGCCTTCCTCCTCCATGCCGTCTTTGGTGTCCCTGCCGAAGAAGTCGCGGCACGGCTCCGCTTAGAACCCTGGGTCGTGCATGAACTTGTATCGCAGGTGCGGCGACAGGTACGTGAAGCTCATTCGCTGGACCGGGCACGCCGGACCAACGGGAGCCCGACCACATTTGATAAGGCGCGAACTCTGATAAGCGACGGTGGGATGTCGTATCATTGATTTGTTCTTGCCCTGCAGAGTTCGATGAGCTTAGTGCAGTCCTTCCGCAACGTCCGTTCCGAATAATTCGTGACGCCCAGCAGGAGCCCCCTTTGCGCCGGTGTGTCGAGGTACCATGGGGATAACGCGACGGGCGACATTCCATATGACAGGGCTCGCTCAGCTGTTGCGACGTCGTCACAGTGAGGTGGCAGGTCAAGGCGGACCGTAAGCCCACCGCTTCCATCGACCGAATAGCCAGATGGGGCAACCTCGCGGATCGCATCGGCCAGCTTTTGCTGGCGGGCGGCGTAGAGGCGTTTCGTCCGCCTCAGATGGCGCAGGTAATGCCCCTCGCTAATAAAATCGGCGGCTGCTTGCTGGATTGCGATGGTCGGTGCTGGCGCAAGGCAGGCCGCTGTTTCGGCAAAGACCGGCGCCAAGTGGGGTGGGACGACCATGAAGCCTAGACGCAGTGCCGGGGAAATCGTTTTGCTGAACGTCCCAATATGCAGCACACGGCCATGGCGGTCGATCGAGGCGAGCGCCGGCGCGGCCCGTCCGTGCAGTTGCAATTCGCCCAAGTAGTCATCCTCGATGATATACGCATTCTGGCTCGCCGCCCATGCGAGTAGGGCCCGACGCCGATCAAGCGACATGGTCATTCCCAAGGGCGCTTGCTGGCCTGGCGTCACAACGGCCAGAGCCGCGTGTGGTGCCTTTGACATTCCCTGGCTGACCCCAAGGCCTTCTTCGTCGACAGGGATCGGTATGACGGTCAGACCCGCGATCTGAAGCGCCCGCCGTGTCAGCGGGAAGCCGGGATCCTCGAACCAAGCACTGGCGGCTTCGAGCTTCAGGCTTCGCAAGGCGATCCCAATGGCTCCGGCAAACCCTGCGGTTACCAGCACCTGATCCGGCGTGCAGTTCAGGCCACGAGCGATGGCAAGATACGAGGCGATCTCCTGTCTAAGCGCGATCGTGCCTCGTGGATCCGGATAGCTGACCGGGTGCATCGCCGCCTTGCGGGCGCTCCGCAGCATCATGCGGGTCCAGAGCTTGAACGGAAAGGTGTCCTGGGCGGGCACCCCCATCTGGAAGGCTGTCGGCCGGTTGCTGAAGTCCGGGAACAAGCTTGGAAAGGGATGACTGCTGGATGGCTCCGGCGACGCACGTGGAGCAATGGGTGTGTCAGCGACCCAGGTGCCGCTGGGACCGCGGGAAACGAGAAGCTGCTCATCGAGCAGCCGCTCATAAACCACGCGGACCGTGCCCCGCGACACCCCCAACTGAGCTGCCAGATCACGCCAGGATGGCAACCGCGCGCCGTGAGCGAGCGTCCCTCCGTGGATTGCATCGCGAAGGCCCGTGTAGATTTGGGACGAAAGCGATGTTTTGGCTTCACGATCAATGTTAAAGGGCAAGGTATCCATGGCCTCACTCTCCTGGCTCGGAGGTTTACCGTGAAGCTGACGGTGCAGATTACCTCTGCAGCTGTGGCCTTAGTCGTCTTCTGGCCTGAACCATCAGGATATTGCCATAATCGCCGCCCAATGCACACCCAGGCTTGCCGATGCCGAATGGGCCTGTCCGGCTGTTCAAGTCGCCGGGCAGGCTGATGCGCCAAGCCGCCGTTTGATTTAGGATGGGGTCCATGGTGCCTCCTCGTCAGACCGTGGTTTCGGCTCCCTGGGTGCGAAGGGCGGAGGGGATTGCCGCGTGGTTGATCGGACCGGCACGCCTGTCCGGCGACGCCCTGACAGTGACCTCCGGGTTCGCAGAGCAGTTGATTGCAATGGGGGTCCCGTTGCACCGGCTGCGGATCGCCATGCAGGTCGATAACCCATTGCTGACCGCCTGGGGCATCACCTGGGTGCCGGAGAAGCCGGGCGAGATGTTCACGCTCAACCGTACCCTCCTCGAAACTCCCACCTATGTCGGCAGCCCAGCCCAGCATGTCATCGAGACCCGTACATGCTTCCGGCGGCGGCTCGACCAATTGAAGGCTGAGGATCACACCGTTCTCCATGAATTGGCGAGCGCCGGCTTTACTGACTACGTCGCGGTCCCGGTGGTCTTCGGAAACGGAATCATTCAACCGGCGATGTTCGCCACGCGGCACGACAGCGGCTTTGCCGAGACCCACGTTGCTTTGATCCAGGATCTTTCCATTCCTCTCTCGGCGGCCTTGGAAGCCATCGCCATGCGCCGCTCGACTGCCAGCCTGCTGGCCACTTTCCTGGGTGAGGGTCCGGCGGCACGCGTGCTAGCCGGTGCCATTCGCCGCGGCGACATCGTCGAGACCGAAGCGGCCATCCTGCTCACGGACATGCGCGGATTCACGGCACTCTCGCTCACGTCGCCGCCAACTCACCTCGTGACCACCCTGGGGCGCTATTTCGAAGCGGTGGTGGATGCCGTGCAGGCGGAGGGCGGCGACGTCCTCAAATTTCTTGGCGACGGAGCCTTATCGATTTTCCGGGTTGGCGAGGGAGGCCGTTCAGCGGCCTGCCACGCCGCTGTGTGTGCCGTATCGCAGGCGGTCGCAACGGCCCGTGCCGAGGATCTGCCGCCCTTCATCGCCGCGGTGCACGTCGGCCCCGTCATGTATGGTAACATCGGCAGTCCCACTCGCCTGGACTTAACAGTGGTTGGGCCGGCGGTGAACATCGTCAGCCGTCTGGAGGGGATCGCCAAGGCGAGGGGCGAGACGGTGGTCTGCTCTGAGACCTTTGCCTCGGCTTTGCCGCCGACATTCACCCGAACGATGGGACGGTTTGAGTTCAAGGGACTAGACGGCGAACATGAGGTTTTCGCCATAAGTGTGAATCCTGGTATCGCGGCCTGCCCTCCGAGCCCGTGACAGCATCTAAAAACTTGTTGTGCTGGGCTTCGGGTCAGGCAACGTATCCTGCAACAGACTCGGCGACCTCCCGCACTCGGGAGGTCGCCCTATCGCAATCACGATCCTGGTGTCAGAGGCATGGCACTGCACCCGATCGATCCGTCTCAGCCAGCGCTTCAATAGCGATCAAGGTGTCGCCGCGGCCAGACCCACCTTGTAGCGGCTGGCGGGATTCGTCCGTGAGAGCTTGCCGGCCATTGCCCGCCGGGCCGCGTCATAGGCGTCCCAATCTGGCTTGTCTTCAAGCGCGGGGATGGTGACGATCTCGCCCTGATCCAAACCGGCGAGCGCAGCATCGACCAAGTCGTGCGCCGACATGACGATTTCCGCCGGAAGATTGTCCACCGGCAGCCCGGCCACGTCCCAGAACTCCGTGGCTGTGGCGCCGGGCAGGACGGCCTGGACCCGCACGCCCTTCTCGGCCAGCTCATGCTGGAGGGATTGGCTGAAGGCTAAGACAAAGGCCTTGGATCCGCCGTAGACGCCATTGAGCGTTTCCGGCGAGATCGCGACGATGGATGCGATGTTGATGATCGTGCCGCGGCCGCGCTCGACAAAGGCCGGTGCGGCCGCGTAGGTCAGGCGGGTCAACGCCAGGACGTTCAGCCGGATCATCCGGTCCATCGCGTCGACATCGGAGGCCAGGAGCGGAGCGGCTCCACCGATACCGGCATTGTTCACGAGCATTGAGATCGCGCTGTTCGTCCGCAGGACCGTCTCGACCCGACGGAGATCGTCGTCGTCGTTCAGGTCGGCGGGCAGGATCTCGATCGAGCGACCGGTCTCGTCCCGCAACCGGGCCGCAAGCTCCTCGAGGCGGCTTTGGTTCCGCGCCACAAGGATCAGATTGTAGCCGCGCCGGGCGAGGCGATCGGCGTAGATGGCCCCAATGCCGGACGAGGCGCCGGTGATCAGGGCGGTGTCCTGGGACGTCGATGTATTCATCTTTGTCTCCTCATTCTCTTAAAGTTCTAACGACCGCGAATCCTCACGGCCGAGGTCGAACGTCAGGGGGAGCTCCTGACCCGGGACTGGCTCACGGGTCGGTCTCACTCTACTGGGTCAAGCCGGCTTCATTTCGGCGGTTAGCGTCGATGCCAAGCAATTCAAGCAGTCTGCGCTGTGACGTAGAGGAGGGCATGGCATCAATGACCCGCGCTCTGACCGCCGCCGACGTGGAGGATTTCGCCGATCACAATCACGACCCTTCGGTCAATTGCCATAAAATGTCCTTTGAAGACGTGTTGAGATCGCCCTTCCACTGGGAGGGCAAGCTCCAACTGAGGCTCTGGGCATCATCCGCATAAGCCTGTTGGACGTTCGTATCTCACATGTGTCCGAATGTCTGGAAAAATGTATCTGAATGTAATCCGAGCTTTCGCGTCCTGTTTTCTGTCGACATTCGGCCCTCCTCCACATCCACAGGCCCACGCCCCGATCATCAGCCCTTCACGCTGTTCAATCGAGCGAGTGACCGGATCAGGTAAATGCTCGGCCAGGAACTTATCGGCTTCCGAGGCCGCCATGCGCCCCGTTCCGGCGGAACTGATGGCCTGCCTTGTAGGTAGGCCCGGCCGCATCCGTTCAGAGCGGGTTGGTTTCGACGTTGATTTTGCCGTGTGTCGCTTTCGAGCACGGGCAGATTTGGTGCGCTGCATCGACTGCATGACCTGGCTGTGGCGCCGAGGCAAAGCCGGCCATGTGCAGGCGGACATCGGAACTCTGTGCTTGGGCCGGGAAGGCCTTCACCCTCCTATGAAGAGGCCTGTCCCAAAGGCAGGAAACCTATGGCCTGTCGCTGCGGTCCTTGCTGCTTCAGGGTGCCCACCATGTCTTCGTATTCGCGCTCCATTTCCGGCGTGACCGAGGGCCGTGCCTCCCGCAGGGCATGCTCGAAATGAGCCATCGTGATGGTCTGCGCCTCGAGGGTTTCACGCAAGGCCAGTAGACCGGCTCGGCGTGTGAGATCCTCGAGATCGGCTCCGGTGAAGCGGCTGGTCCGTTCGGCAATTTCATCAAGATTTACGTCAGGGCCAAGCGGCATGGTCCGAGTGTGAATGCCGAGGATGTGCCGCCGGCCCGCGGCATCGGGCACCGGTACGTAGATCAACTCATCGAAGCGGCCTGGGCGCAGGAGGGCAGGATCGATCAGGTTCGGCCTGTTCGTCGCCGCCATCAGGACGACGCTCTGCAACTCCTCCAGGCCGTCCATCTCCGCCAGGATCGTGTTGACCACGCGCTCGGTCACCGCGGGCTCGCCAAGCCCGCCGCCGCGGAGCGGGGCAAGGGAGTCGATCTCGTCGATAAAGATCACCGTCGGGGCAACCTGTCGTGCCCGGGCGAAAAGCCGCGAGACCTGCTG
Organism: Microvirga terrae; assembly: GCF_013307435.2. Lineage (NCBI taxonomy): Bacteria > Pseudomonadati > Pseudomonadota > Alphaproteobacteria > Hyphomicrobiales > Methylobacteriaceae > Microvirga > Microvirga terrae. Next base: position 161,365 of record NZ_CP102847.1, on the reverse strand, counting down.
CTCGGACTCGCCATACCATTTGGAGAGAAGGTCCGAGGACTTCGTCGCCACAAAGTTCGCCTGAGCCTCGCGGGCGACAGCCTTCGCCAGTAGCGTCTTACCGGTACCGGGAGGGCCAAAGAGCAGGAAGCCCTTGGCGGGCCGAATGCCGAGGCGCTGGAACGACTCCGGGTTCTTGAGCGGAAGCTCCACGCCTTCGCGCAGGCGGGTCCTAGCCTCCTCCACACCGCCGATGTCGTCCCACGTGATGTTGGGCACCTGGATCATGATCTCGCGCAGGGCCGAGGGCTGGACCCGCTTCATGGCGTTGAGGAAGTCCTGCCGTGTGACCTGCAGGCTCTCAAGCACGTTCGTCGGCATGCCGTCCCTGAGGTTGATGCCCGGCAGGATCCGCCGCAGGGAGTCCATGGCCGCCTCGCGGGAGAGAGCCGCGAGATCCGCACCGACAAAGCCATAGGATGTCCGAGCGACCTCGTCGAGGTTCACGTCCTCGGCCAAGGGCATGCCCCGCATGTGGATCGCTAGGATCTCGCGCCGACCGGGCTCATCCGGAACGCCGATCACGATCTCCCGGTCGAAGCGGCCCGGACGACGCAAAGCCTCGTCGATGGCTTCACGCCGGTTAGTGGCGCCGATCACCACGATGTTCTGGCGCGGCTCTAGCCCATCCATGAGGGTGAGGAGCTGCGCCACGACGCGCCGCTCGACCTCGCCGGTCACCTCCTCGCGCTTGGGCGCGATGCTGTCGATCTCGTCGATGAAGATGATGGCGGGCGAGTTCTGCTGCGCCTCCTGGAACACCTGCCTCAGCCGCTGCTCAGACTCGCCATAGTGACGGCCCATGATCTCGGGGCCTGCGATGTGGTAGAATTGTGCTTCCGTCTCGTTGGCGACGGCCCGTGCCAGACGGGTCTTGCCGGTGCCCGGGGGGCCGTAGAGCAGCACGCCCTTTGGCGGGTCGATGCCGAGCCGCTGGAAAAGCTCGGGATGGCGCAGCGGCAGTTCCACCATCTCGCGCACCTGATCGACCGTGCTGCCGAGGCCGCCGATGTCGTCATAGGTCACGTCCGCGCGTCTTGCCTCTTTCGGCTCCTCGAACTGCGGGCGAAGATCCACTTCCGTCTTGGCCGTGACCTGAACGATGCCGCGGGGCTCGGTCGAGACGACCACGAGACGGATCTCCTGCAGGCCGAAGGCCGGAATATTCAACATCCCGCTCAGCTCGTCAGGCAGGCGAGAGCCGGCGGTGCCGGGAGTGCAGACGGAGGTGGAGATCACGTCACCGGCTGTGAGCGGGCGCTGGTGGAAGGTGCGCTTCAGGGCGTCGCCGCAACCCTGCAGACGGAAACCCTTCTGGGCGGGAGCGAGCACGACCCGCGTTGCCGGGCGAACTTCGGCCCTTTTGACCTCAACATAATCGCCGCTACCGACGCCGGCATTGACACGCTGCAGACCATCGAGGCGGAGGATGTCGAGCCCTTCGTCATCCGGATAGGGACCGACCACCAGAGCCGTCGTGTGGCGTTTGCCGATGACCTCGATGGCCTCTCCCTCCTGAAGAGCCATCGCTGTGAGTGCCTGATGGCTCATCCGAGCTATGCCGCGTCCTGCATCGCCAAGGGGAGCATTCGCGACCTGGAGACGTACCGCCTGCCCAGTCTCTGCCATTGTTGCCGTCCCATCGGTGAGTTGAGCGGACATGCGGTGGCGAGCACCACAATGAGCGCCGAGTGCAGATTCGCTTGCGTGCTACAGGTCCGGAAGTCTGGGCTCGGCTTCGGCAAGAAATCTGCAGGTCAAACACCAAACTTATTTGCTTACTGCTTGTTCTTTGCTGGGGATATGCTCTTGGTTCGAGGGTAGCCTCAATCGCAGTCTCCAGCCACAGGTGAAACGATATGGCCGTGTCTCATGGTGGCCTCGGTTGCTGCTGTTTGCCAGTCCCTCGCGCCTAGACAGCACGCCGAGCCGGTTCGATGACCAGCCGTTTTGCTCCAATTCCGCGATTCTTGCTGTACGTGCCTGGAAAGCACTTAAGCGTTATCATGAATCGAATACTCTTTGACGCCTAGTCAACGACTATCCCGATATTGCGGGAGCTTGTCGGAGTTTGCGGAAATTGTGAATGCGACTTGCATTTTGATAGTACCATTGCACCATCGGCCAGATAGACGCTTGCTGAGGCGTGCGGGTCACAGCCCTCCCCAACGCTGGCGCTGGGAAGGGCTTTCATGGTCAGGAGCAGCGTCAGGGGACGATCAGGTAATCCGGGTTGGCGACAGCAAAGGCGGCCGTATCACCCATCACTCCCATCGGGATTTCCGAACAGATCGTAAAGTTCACTGAGGCCTCGCGTGCGAAAGTCCCTGGGTGTCTCTTTCGAGGAGGCGGGATTCATGGTGGCTGGGGCCTCGTTCAAATCAAACCGCGTAAAGCCGCAGCCGCCCCAGTCCCGTCTCGCATGAAGGCGATGATGGTCACCGCACTGTCGAGCGTGCAAGCCGGATCGCGAGGAAGATCGCGCAGCACATGCTGGTAAACGCGAGCCAGGCATAGGGCCAGAGCAGCGGCATTCCGACCAGGATCAGCGCGTCGTTGCCGCCGGGGACTAGGGCACCGCCGGCCCCCATCAGCGTGCCACCCGCAAGGCGACGCCCGACGCTCGCTGCGTTCGGCGTGACGTGCCTGAACCGCCCTGCCGTCCAGCCGCCGAGCAGCGCGCCTGCCAGCAGCGCGGCGAACAGCAGCAGCCTGGGCGCCACGTCGACTGTCGTGCCGTGCGCCATCCCGGCGAGCGTCTCGGTATAGGTCCAACTCCCCACTGTCAGGGACGCCGTGAGAAAGGTGATTCCGATGATCGTCGTCGCAACATGCGGTGACCAGATATGGTCGAGCGGCGTGATGCCCTTGCGCCGGATCGTCCGGCCATGGGTGAACAGCCGAGCTGCGATAAGCACAAGGCAGAGGATCGCGAGCCAGGCGGATGCCTCAAGTACGTTCGATGTTTCGGCCAATCGCACAGGGGCAGGCAAGTAGATGACCGCCAAGCTGCCGAGAAAGAAGCCGACCGGTGTGGTGAGATAGGTCCATTCGCCCGAGCCGAGCCTCGCGATCGTGCCAATCGCGCAGGTGCGGTTGACGAAGGCACCGATGCCGAGCAGCATGCCGCCGGCGACGGTGGTGATGCCGGCTGCATAACCGACCGGCATCACCGGGAGTAGGCTGGCCGCATTCAGCAGCACGAGGCCGCCGCCGACCCAGAGCGATGCCTCGACCAATGCGGCTAGGCGCCCGAACCGTCGCTCGGCGACAATCTCTTCTATCGCAGCGACGGTGCAGGTTCCGCCGCGCTGGATCGCGAATCCCATAAGGCCGATCGCAGCTACGGCAGTCAGGATGGAGAGGGTTGCCATCGGTCGACCGTCAGGCGGCATTCGCCGATGCGATCGGCATTGCGCCGGGTATTGCCACGCGGTCGAGCGAGGAACCGATCGCTTTAGACTGGCTACTCATGTTGAGTGCCTTTCATTCGGGAGGGCGCCGGACACCCGCTATGATCGACGATCTGTCATCGGAATTCGACTGTAATCGCCGGCTCTCCAAACCAGGCGTGAGCCGTGCCGGGCGGCAATCCCCGAACTGCCGCGCCACGGCGTGTTCAATTCACTGGGCCGGAGTGGCTCATCGGAGCAAGTTCTTCCCCTGACGGATTCAGTCCCTGCGAGCGCATCACCCTCACGGTGACGAACCAGAGCACAACGCCGATGGACAGCAGAATGCCGGCAATGGCGTATTGGACCGAGGCACGACCGGTCCAGGGGCCAACAAGGAAGGCACAGGAGACTGCGCCGAGAACCGGCAGGATTGTCGGGCTCCTGAAATGCTCGTGGCCGACCCTGTCTTTCCGCAGCACCAGTACCGCAATGTTGACAATGGTGAAGACACCCAGAAGGAGGAGCGCAGTCGTGCCGCCGAGCGCTGGCACCGCGCCGACGAAGGTCACTAGGCCAAAGGCCAGAAGCGACGTGAAGGCGATCGCGATGTAAGGAGTGCGCCGATTCCGATGCACCCGGCCGAGGATGGGCGGGAGCACGCCCTCGCAGCTCATGCCATAAACGAGCCGGCTCGCCATCAGCATGTTGATCAGCGCCGAATTGGCGACCGCAAACATCGTGATGATGCCGAAGATGCCGAGCGGGAAGCCCGGTGCGCCGGCTGAGACCACCTTGAGGAGCGGCGCCTCGCCCTCGCCGAGTTCGGCGGCCGGGACGAGAGTAATCGCCGAAATGGACACGAGAATGTAGATAAGGCCTGTAACGAGAAGACCGGTGAGAAGAACCTTCGGGAAGATCTTTGAGGGGTCCTTGCTCTCCTCGACCATATTCACCGAATCCTCGAAGCCCACCATGGCGAAGAAAGCCAGCGTCGTTGCCGCAATCACAGACCAGAACACACCGCAGTCGCCCGCGGGTTCGAAGGTGAGGACACGGGACACATCGCCCTGCCCTGCTCCGATAGCCCAGAAGCCAATCACGATGATGATGAGCAAGCCTGTGAGCTCGACGCAGGTGAGCACCACGTTGACCTTCAGGCTCTCGCCAACGCCGCGGAAATTGATGATCGCGACGAGCGCCATGAAGACGAGACCAACGAGCGTGATGCCAAAGCTTTCAAACCCGAGACCGAAACCGGATGAGAAGTTGGCCGCGAAGGCCCTTGAAGCGGTGGATGCGGAGGTGATGCCTGAGCACATCACCGCAAAGGCCACAAGGAAGGTAACGAAGTGAATGCCGAAGGCCTTGTGGGTGTAGAGGGCGGCACCCGCGGCCCTGGGGTATTTGGTGACAAGTTCGAGGTAGCTGAAGGCGGTGATCAAGGCGACCACGAAGGCCACCAGGAAAGGCAGCCAGACGACGCCACCGACCTGTTTCGCCACCTGACCGGTCAATGCGTAGATGCCGGTGCCGAGAATGTCGCCAACGATGAAGAGCAGCAGCAGACCCGGTCCCATAACCCGGTGAAGACTCGGTTCGCGTGCCGCCTTGCTGGATGCGCCGCCGCCCCTTGCCACATCACTCATCCGAATAATCCTTCCTGCAGTGGATCAATCGGTAAGACTGCTGAACCGTTCCAGCAACGCTGGTGGTTCGATGACGCCGTCATTGTTTGTTCTTACGGGCGAGCATGCCCTCGAGGTCGATGTAATGTCCGGCGCGGTCGCGTTTGGCGGCCAGATAGCTGACGTTTTCCGCCGTGGGCCGGCCCAGCACTCGGTGATCGGAAATCACCTCGAGCCCAGCCTTGGTGAGGGCTGCGATCTTCTCTGGGTTGTTGGTCATCAGGCGGACCGTGCCGACGCCGAGTTCCTGCAGCATGACAGCCGCGAAATCGAAGCGGCGCTGGTCGGCCTCGAAGCCCAGAACCTCGTCGGCGTCATAGGTGTCGTAGCCCTGGGATTGAAGCTTGTAGGCGCGGATCTTGTTGGCGATGCCATTCCCGCGCCCTTCCTGGTCGAGATAGAGCAGAATGCCGCCTTCGCTCTGCGCCATGAACCGCACGGTCTCACGCAGCTGGTCGCCGCAATCGCATTTCAGGCTGCCGAACAGATCGCCCGTGAGACAGGCCGAATGCAGCCGCACGGTGACGGGCTTGGATAGATCAGGCTTTCCGACGACGATCGCCACTTGGTCGCGCAGGCCCTCGCCTCCGCGGAACACCACGAACTCGCTGGTGGGGGCCCCCTCCAGCGGCACTGGGGCCCGGCTGACGATTGTCAGATCGGCGGCCTTGGCGCTCCGGTAACCCCGGATGGCCTCGCCGGAGACACGCACGAGGGACGGGTCGATCTCGATGCCCGCCGCCAGCGGAACCACGATCACGGCCGGTAGGACCAGCGACAGACGGGCAAGCTCCAGCGCCTCCTCGTCGAGGGCATCGGCGGCGCGGACCGGCGCGTCGATGCGGCCGTCGACCTTGAGGGCGAGCGCCTCCACGCGGCCTCTGTCCACCACGGGCAGGGCCACCCGGCCGGGCACCTCCCGCTCGAGGCCCAGGCGGCGCAGCCTTGCCCCCGGCAGGGCGAGATAGGCATGGCTGCCGGCCACAGCCCCGATCTCGGCGCTCATCGCGTCGCCGAGGTTCTCAACGCCGACCACGAGCGCGCTGCCCTCTGCCCCGTCGATCACGACGGGACGGGCGCTGCGGAACTCCATGATCGCCCGCTCCACCAAGGTCGTGGCGGGGTTGTCGGACAGGCTCAAGGTCAGGCGCATCATTGATCTAACCTATCGAATGTAGCTTTGCAGATCGCGAGACTGACATAAGGCACGCCCACGTGCGGCGCCCCTCATGCTCAGCGCTCGATGGGTTCGTCGCTCAGGCCCACGCGCCAGCCATCTGCTCTTCACGCTTCTCGATCGAACGAGTGATTGGGTCAGGAGAATGCTCGGCCAGGAACTTATCGGCTTCCAGGGCCGCCATGCTCCCCATTCCGGCGGAGCTGATGGCCTGCCTGAACACCGGGTCGATTACATCACCGGCGGCCATGCACCCGGGGACCGAGGTTTTCGTCGACCAGGAGCCGACTTTGATGTAGCCGGCCTCGTCCATTTCAAGCTGACCGCGAAACAGCTTGGTTGCGGGATCATGACCGATGGCAACGAAAAGCCCGTTCGTGGTGAGCTCCTTGGTCACGCCCGTGTTCACGTCACGGATCCGAACGCTAGTCACTGCCTTCACCGGCTCCTGCTTGCCGATCACCTCGTCGATGACGTGGTTCCAGATCACCTCGACATTCGGCTTGGCCAAGAGACGGTCCTGAAGGATGGGCTCTGCCCGGAGGCGATCACGGCGATGGATGATCGTAACCTTGGAGGCCATGTTTGACAGAAAGAGGGCTTCCTCCGCGGCTGTGTTGCCACCCCCGACAACGACGACCTCCTTGTTTCGATAGAAGAACCCGTCACAGGTTGCACAGGCCGAGACCCCGTACCCGTTGAAGATCTGTTCTGAGGGCAGTCTAAGCCAGCGAGCTTGAGCGCCCGTTGCAAGGATGAGGGCGTCAGCGATGTACGTATCGCCGGAGTCGCCCTCAGCCCGGAACGGGCGGCTGGAGAGATCAACGGAGGTGATGGTGTCGTACACCAGAGTGGTGCCGACATTCTCTGCCTGCTGCCGCATCTGCTCCATCAGCCATGGCCCTTGAACGGGCTCCGCAAATCCAGGGTAGTTCTCGACATCCGTCGTGATGGTGAGCTGGCCGCCCGGCTGAATGCCGGTCACAAGAAGCGGCTTGCGGTTGGCACGGGCAGCATAGATGGCGGCGGTATAGCCGGCCGGTCCGGCCCCGATGATCAGGACCTCGGTGCGATGTGTGGTCATAGAGTGATCTCAACAATAAAAAGGGGTCATATGAATGCACCCGTCGGAAGGCACGGGAGCCGCGGCTGCTGCATGCGAGGCTCTACGCGGCGGTGTCGATCTCGTAGCGGGAGATGCCGAGGTCATCGAGTTCGCGGTCGGAGAAGTGGGACAGCTCACGGACGGACGCACGGTACCGCTGGAAGGCATGGATCCTGGAAAGAACAATAGCGACGAACATGTAAATTCTCCATTTGAAGCTGAAGCAATGGCTTCGTTCGATGGTGGCAATCCTGCCAGCGGGCTGGGCTACAGAACAGGCCCAAGACTCAGTGAAAGAGCTGCACCATCACCCGCTTGATGGCAGTAAGCGTGGCCGCCTCGCGCTGGACCAGGGGACCCTTGCGCCAAGCATCAGGAATTCGGAGTGTCGGCCTTCGTCACGATACCCGAGGACAGCAGAAAGCAATGTGGGCAACAAGGCTACCGGTCGGCTGAGCTCGCATTGCACAGCGGCTGATGGGGTTCGATCGTCCGCTCCTGGAAGGCTTGCTCCACATCGGGCAACTGTATTGGGGTGCTGACCATGAGTGTCCTCCAGATCGGCGTGCATCGGCAAACGGGACGTCATGCCTTGCTGATTAGGCGCTGGACTGCGATGCGTCTCGTGTAGGAGCCGGGCCTGCCGATGAGGCGGGCCCGGCCGATCCGGTTCAGAGCAGATTGGTCTCAACGTTGATGTTGCCGTGCGTTGCCTTGGAGTACGGGCAGATCCCGTGCGCCGCATCGACCAGCGTCTGCGCGACCTCGCGATCGATCCCCGGCAGACTGACGTCGAGGCGCGCCTGGAGGAAATAGGAGCCGCTGTCGAGGACCAGGTCGATCTCGGCATCAACCGTCGGCAAAGTCGGGAGGGTGACTTTCCTCTGGGCGGCGGCGAGTTCAAGCGCACCGATGTAGCACGCCGACCAGGCAGCGCCGAACAGGTTTTCGGCGGCCGGGTGCGGCTGGGACAGCTTGAGGTCGAGGAAGCCGTCGCTGCTGCGCGTCCCGCCGTCGCGCCCGGCGGTATTGTGGGTCTTTCCGGTGAAGAGAACCTTGGCAGTCATCGCACTATCCTTTCTGAGTTTATTAGATCGTTTCCGATCAATTCGGATGCGATGCAAATAGGCTTCGGAAATATTTATGTCAAGCACTTCCGATTTGATCGCATGCGATTTATATGTAGCTCGAACAGCAAAGCCCATGGGGATGCCTATGCCTACCCAACGCCCAACTCAGACCCCGTCCCTGTCCGGGCCGAATTCCCGGCCGGCCACCAGTGAAAGCAAGAAGCTTGCGAACTACCTGTGCTTCGCGATCTACTCGGCGAACCTGGCCTTCGGTCGCGCCTACAAGCCGCTCCTGGACAAGCTTGGCCTGACCTACACCCAGTACATCGCTCTCGTGGCCCTTTCTGAGGAGGATGGCCAGACTGTTCGGGCGCTCGGCGAAAAGCTGTTCCTGGAGTCCAACACGCTCACACCGATCCTTAAGAAGCTTGAGTCAATCGGCTACATTCGACGTCAACGCGACGCCGCCGACGAACGCCAGGTGCGGGTAACTCTGACGCCTGAGGGACGTCAATTGGTTGCGACGGATCCTGGAGCGGCACTGGCTAATGCCACGGGGCTCGGAGAGGACTTTTCCGCAGCGCAGACGACCGTTGTGACGATACGCGACAACCTCCTACGCGCCACGCAAGCCGAATCCGGTGAAGAGGGAACAAGTCGATAGGGGGTCTCCAACAGGCAAAATCCGAGGCTCCAGACCGGGATGCGCTGGCGTCGCCAGCGCCCTAATAGAGCCGTTGAAGCTCAGGGGTCCGATCCCTCGTCCGTCCGAGAGACGTTGAGGGCATCGCCGGAGAACAACCGAGCAAGGCTGCCACAGAGCCTGATGATCACCGGCATGTGTTCTAGCGCACATGGCGATGGGCAGGCGAGATGGCTTTAACATAGTAAATTACCGGGTCGGCCATCGGGGCCTACTCTCCGCAGCCGATCACGGTCCCTGCGTTGGACTTGGGCTTTCCCTCCCGAAGTCACTTCGCTGGGATGTTTCGATGCTCATACACATCTCCCCTATCGACTGCCGACGATCACGTCGATAGACCAGTTTCCTGGGAAATGTCTTAGACGATATGCTTCTGGTCACCGGAGCTGACTAAGCAGCGATCCCAGTCCGGCGTGCCGCCGAAGCGCTCGGCGAGCGTATCGATCAGAACCCGCACCTTGCCTGGGACATGCGTGCCCGGCGGCCGCACGACGTGGATGCCGAACTCGGGCCGCGGATGGTCCAACAGAAGGGGGACGAGCGCACCGCTTTCAATGGCGTCTGCAACCAGGAACGAAGGAGCGTCCGCGATCCCAAGGCCCGCGATCGCCCACTGGAGAATGGCCTCCCCACTGTCCGACCTCAGCCTTCCCTCGGGGCGGATCGAGAACCGGCGCTTGCCCGACAGGAATTGCCACTCGGGCACAAGGCTGCCTGTGTAGATCAGGCATTCGTGGCCAACGAGATCCTGCGGCGTCCCCGGCTGTCCGTGACGGGACAGGTAATCGGGACTTGCGACCAGTACTGCGTGAACAGGGGCAATCCGGCGAACGACAAGGCTGGAGTCTCTGAGGGAGCCAATGCGGACCGCGGCATCGTACCCCTCGCCAATCAGGTCCACGACCCGATCGGTATAAGACACGTCCAGTTCGAGAGCGGGATGGAGTCGTGCCAACTCCGCCAGGACCGGCGCCAGGTGCCGCACGCCGAATGCCAGCGGTGCGGACAGGCGCAGACGCCCGCGCACGGATCGCCCCTGCTGCGCCACCGCATCGCGCGCCTCCTCGAGGTCCGCCAGGATCCGGTCGCATCGCGCCTTGAACTCGATGCCAGCCTCAGTCGGGATGATGCCGCGCGTGCTGCGACTGAGCAGCCGTGCGCCGAGATCCGTCTCCAGACGCGTGATCCTCCGACTGATGATGGACTTCGAGACCCCCAGGCGGGCCGCGGCGCGGTTGAGGCCGCCGCTCTCGATGACCTCCACGAAAGTCCTCAGCTCCTCCAGCTCGGTCACGGCAGTGTTCCTCCAACGGCAACAGCATGGTGCCGGGTATGCGCCTTCTGATGCATCCGATGAACTATTACCTCGGTCGTACCGCACGGACCAGAACCCTCGGAAGGATTGTCTCATGTCCACAGCTCTCGTGATCACCAGCAGCGCACTCGGAGAAGCCTCCGTGTCCAGCCAGCTTGTCGAGGAAACCGTCGCCCGCCTGCGGTCCCATGATCCCGCCCTGCGAGTCATCGCCCGGGATCTCGGCCGCAATCCAGTTCCGCACCTGGATATCGACTCTGCCGCGGCGCTGCGCGGGGCCGAGCCTTCGAACTATGCCCAGGTCAATGCCCTCTCCCTTTCGAACGACCTCATCGCCGAGCTCAAGACCGCCGATACCCTCGTCATCGGCGCGCCCATGTACAACTTCGGCATGCCGTCGACCCTAAAGGCTTGGTTCGACCATGTGCTGCGTGCCGGCATCACGTTCAGCTACAGCGAGAGCGGTCCCGAGGGCCTGATCAAGGGCAAGCGTGCTTTCGTCGTTGAGAGCCGCGGCGGCCTCTACAGCGAGGGCCCCGCCCAGCCGATGGACTCGCAGGAGCCTCATCTTCGCAACCTTCTCGCCTTCATGGGCATCACCGACGTGACCTTCCTGCGGGCGGAGAAGCTGGCTTTCGGACCGGAAGCCCGCGAGCAGGCGATCGAGGCTGTGCGTCAGCAGATCGGTAAGACGGTCGGAGAGGCCTGCCGCAAGGCGGCCTGACCCATGGACGAATATCAGAGATTGCCATGGAACCATGATGCCTCATGACAGCTTACGAGACGAAGACAACGCTTGGCATACTGCTGAAAGCAGTTCCTGACCGCTAAAGGGCTTCCGAAAGAAGTTCTCCTTGTCATTCCCTATGGCGCGCTGGCGGGCGGAGATCGCGTGATCCCCCGTAATGAGAATAATGGGTACGTCAGGACGAGCCCCCTCGACCCGGCGCTGTAGCTCGAACCCATCGATGTCGGGCATGCCAATGTCGGTGATCAGGCAATCGATCTCCGAGAGAGGAGAATCCTCCAAAAATGTCCGGCCGGACAAATACGTTCGAACGGCGAACCCCGCAGACTCGAACAGGTTCTTTAGAGACTCGAGAATTCGCTGATCGTCATCGACAACTGCTATGACCAATCTACGCTCAGCGGGCATATCAGCGATTTTCCTGTGCGCCGGGTGGAGTGATCAAAGTTTGAGGCGTCTCCCGGGTTACTCAAGCTCACCTGAGCTCATCGGAAGGCAGAACTTGAGCACGGATCCGTTTGATTCAGCGGGCTCCGCCCATAGGCGACCGTTGTGAGCCTCGATGATGGACCGGCAGATTGCCAGGCCCATGCCCATGCCAGTTCCCTTCGTTGTATAAAAAGCCTCAAAGATCCGCTCAGGTTCCTTGATCCCACAGCCATGGTCCCGGACTTCGACACACACCATGTTGTTTTCCTCGTCCAACTGGGTCCGGACCTGTAACAGCTTGCGTGCTCCGTCTGCGGTTTCGATCGCATCGATCCCGTTGCGGATAAGGTTGACAAGAACCTGCTGAATCTGAACACGATCGGCCGCAATTGGAGGAAGATCCGGAATCAGTTCGACATCTATGCGGATGCCCTTTCCTGAAACCTCCGCCTGCATCAGGCGGAGCACTTCTCCGATGACCTCGTTGATCCTCACCATTGTCTGGGTTTGAGGCGACTGCCTGAACAAGGCCCGGATGCGGCTGACCACCTCGGCAGCTTCCGTTGCATCGCGTATGATCCAATCCAAAGTCACCCGGGTCCGCTCGACATTAGCCGGTTCTGATGACAGCCAGCGCAAGGCCGCCTCACTGTTCGTCACCACGGCAGCCAGGGGTTGATTGACCTCATGAGCGATGGACGCAGCCAATTCTGAGAGGCTCGCTGCCTGTGTAGCCCGCGCCAGACGATCCTGTGCCAGACGAAGCGTCTCATGCATCCTCGTCTCATCGTCGACGTCGACCGTAACGCCGTACCACTGGATGATCCGGCCATCATCGTCCCGGAGTGGTTCTGCCCGGCCATCGACCCACCGACACACGCCATCAGCCCGCACTTGCCGGTATTTCATGCTGAAGGGCTTTCCAGTGTGGAAGGAATGCTCCAGGTTGGCTCGGACGATAGGACGATCTTCTGGAAAGACCACCGCTTCAATGGCACCTGTGAGGCGGGTTCCATCAGGAGCTTCGAGATCGTTGAGGGATAGTCCCACATAATCCATCAGTTTCTTATTCAGATAGGACGGCTCCCCTTCGGGGGTCATGCACCAGACCATTGTCGGGATCGTATCGACGAGCAGGCGCAGCTGAAGCTCTCTTGCACGTAGCGCCTCCTCAGCCTCATGCCATTCATTGATATCGATATTCGCACCAATCCACTCGACAATCGAACCGACTTCATTGCGCAAGGGTTCGGCACGTCCTACATGCCAGCGATACTCGCCATCGAAGCGACGAAGTCGGTATGTGAATGAGAACGACTTGCCAGACGCGACCGATTGCGCCCATACCTCCTTGAACGCAGGGATATCCTCTGGATGCATTGCTGCGAAGGGTTCCTTGAACAACTCCTCGCTGGAGAAGCCAACGTAGTCGAGTGTTCGCTTGCTGAAATAGGATGCCTCGCCGGAAGCATTGGTGGTCCATGCCAGGGCCGGCATGGTATCAATGATTTCCTGTAGGTGCTGCTTGCTTTTCGCAGCTGTCTCTTCGGCCTGCTTCCGCTCCTCAATATCAATCGTTGTGCCGTACCAACCGGTAGGACGGCCGCTACGGTCCAAGACCGGTCGCCCCAAGGCATGGAACCAACGGTATGCCCCATCGAACCGTCGAATCCGGTGCTCCGTTTCGAACGGCTCCCCAGTCCGGAGGCTGTGTAGCCATGCATTGGTGACACGCTCCGCATCGTCCGGGTGGACCGCCTCCAGTCCGGTGCGCCCAGTGCGGTTGAACTCCTCGGTTTTTTTGCCGACATAGTCGATAACGCTTGGACTGACGTAAATGAAATTGCCGCTTGCATCGGTCGACCATCCAAGTCCTGGCATGCTCTCTACGATCAGCCGTGCCTCCCGGTCCACCTGCCGATCAGAAGCATCATGCTCACAACCTTGGATAATCAAGCGGACGGCAAGTAGAGCCGCCACAAAGGACGATAGACCCAGAAGAGCACTGGATCCTAGCGCTCCAGCCGCATTGGTAAGCAGCACCGAGGCGACAAGGGCAAGAATGCAAAGCCCGATCGTGAACCACCGTGACTGTCTTCCTATCAAGAAGTACAGTGGAGCGGTCCCGGCGATGAGGCCCGAGGTGTCGCCGGACAGCCAACTGAGCGCCATACCAGTACAGCCTAGCACAATTGTCACATTGTGCCGTCCAAACGAAATGGAACGATCCATCGCAACGGTACTCCGTGTGCGGGCCCATGCTCACCGAGCACGCACTGTACCAGAGCAATGTTTCGTTAAACAACATTCGGATGCGATGGCGCTGACGTTGAAACTCTCTCTTGCTCAACGGCTAGCATTCTCCTTTGTTTGATATCTGAACGCCTTTCCGCTGACCATCCTGAGCCATGGAAGTGTCAGGAGCAGCTCACGGTGAGCATCCAATCACTCCGTGATCTTCACAAACCCTTGCTGGACAAGCTGAATTGTCCTGGCCATAGCATCCAGATTGATTTTTACGCCCGGAAGCAGATCCGCATTGGCCCACCCATTAACCCTGGCGGTCGCACCACAAAGCTCGATTTTTGCGCCGCGCCTCGTCAAATCGGCGACCAGGTTCTTGTACGGATTTCCCGTCGAGATGTTACGCGAGGCATTATAGGCATCATCGTTGAGCGTCACATGGCCCGCATTCGTATGAAACACTGCGATCACGTCGGATTGGGCGTGCCATTCGGCGATGTCGCCCGTGATGAGCTGAAGGTGAAAGAGCGAGGCCGGCAGATCGCCCTCAAATTGTAAATCACCGATGCTGTGCACCGACTTGACGAGTTGCAGCTCCACGGGGATATCGATGACGAGAGAGTTAGCGGAATCCGACATAGGCTTGATCCTTTCAGTCAAACACCTTCGTAAACCAGCTTCGTGAAGAAGGCGGGCCCAATGACGAACTGCCCCCATTTGGCATCGAAGGCCGCGGTTGGATTCGCCGCGATGGTGTCGTCAAGTGACCTGCCCTGCCTCTTCAGGCTGGATACATTTGCGCGAATTGTCGTCAGCATGTCTCGATAGGCCTGCAGTTCGGCCTTATTGCTCACTGGCTGACCGTGCCCGGGAACAACGATCGTCCGATCACCGATGCTGGCAAGAATTGCCTCGACAGCAGCGATTGTCCCGTCGATGCTCCCTCCGGTCGAATAGTCGATAAACGGATAAATTCCGTTCCAGTAAATGTCGCCGGTGTGGAAGATGTCCGCTTCAGCAAATGCAACTGTGATGTCACCGTCCGTATGCGCGTTAGGCCGATGCTTGAGAAGCAGAGTTGCGTTGTTCAGTCGAAGCGACTTCTCAGCTGACACAGTTTCGCTGGGAAGTGCCGCCGGAGGTGACGGCGGGAAGTTGAAATCCCAGTCTTCGACTCTCTGGGCGGACATCAGATGCTTGCGCGCGTTTTCCTGCGCAAGGATCGTTGCTCCTTCTTTGTTAAGCCACTCGTTGCCATCCGTATGATCGAAATGCCAGTGCGTGTTGATCAGGTGCCGGATCGGCTCCCGGCTGAGACCACTCATGGCCTCAAGCATGCGAGGTCGCGATGCCGTAATACCAGCGTCGATCAGGACCTTACCATCAGGTCCGGTCAGAACGGCGACATTGCCGCCGGATCCTTCAAGAACACTGACATTGCCCCGAAGTGTATGAACCTCAATTGGGGCTTTCGCGGCTGCCGATCGGATCATATCGACAATGCCTTGTGCCTGTGCAAAGACTTCCTTTGGCGTGAGCCATCCCCCGGAGACCGCGAAGGTCGTGGCACCGACGCAGCAGAGGCAGAAACCGCGGCGCGTAAAGCGGGTATGATTGGCATAGGTCATGGCAGCCTCCTCGACCATCTCGACCGCTAGCTCTTGATGAACCCGAGCAGATCCTCGTTCAGTCGGTCCTTGTGAGTTGTCGCAAGGCCGTGGGGTGCGCCTTCATAGATCTTGAGCGTCGCATGCGGGATCAACTTAACCGAACGTAACGCGGAGGCTTTGATCGGCACGATCTGGTCGTCATCGCCGTGCACCACCAATGTTGGAACATCGATTTTTTTCAAATCCTCGGTCAGATCGGTCTCAGAAAACGCTTTGATGCAGAAATACGACGCTGGGAAGCCCGCCATCATGCTTTGGTGGACGAACTGCTCACGAACTCCTTCCGACACCTTGGCGCCCGGTCGGTTGTAGCTATAGAAGGCCATTGTCAGATCCTTCCAGAGCTGGGTACGCTCGGCGAGCACACTGGAGCGGAGCTGATCGAACACTTCCATCGGCGTTCCGTCTGGATTGCCTTCCGTCTTCAGCATCAATGGCGGGATTGCGCCGACCAGGACCGCTTTGGCCACCCGCGAGGTTCCATGCCGGCCGATGTAGCGGGTCACTTCGCCACCACCGGTCGAGTGGCCGACATGAACAGCACTCCTCAAGTCGAGTGCCTGGACCAGCTCGGCAAGGTCATCGGCGTAGGTATCGAGGTCGTTGCCGTCCCACGGCTGGCTTGACCGGCCATGGCCGCGACGGTCATGAGCGATGCAGCGGTAGCCATGGCTGGCCAGAAAGAACATCTGGTCCTCCCACGCGTCCGACGTGAGGGGCCATCCGTGGCTGAACACGACCGGCTGGCCCTTGCCCCAATCCTTGTAATAGATCTGCGTACCGTCCTTTATCGTGATCGTCGTCATGGGAATCCCCTTGGCTGGCTGGCTGAGACGAGGCTGCGCTGCTGCCAGGTTGGGAGCAGCGATGAGGGCTGGTGCGACAAGCGCGCCGGCTGTTCCGGCAAGCACGGACCGGCGTGATGGCAACAAGGACCTTTCGGACTTTGATTTGGACATCAGAGCACTCCCGGATGATCCAATTGAACCGGGACGGAGGGAGACCTCAGTCAGTTCAGGCAGTGTAATCCGGAGGGAGAAGGCACTCTTCCGCGTTCGAACGGCTTTGCCAACTTCGCACGACCAATAAACCAGCTGTCCAACATTTTCGGTTTCAGGCGCTGGCAAACTGGCGCCGGTTCTTGACCGGGCTATCTATGCTAATGGCGCCTGTCCAAGCCCGGTGTGGAGTCGCTCTGCGATCCGCACGAGATCCGCCAGCGATCTGGCCTGCATCTTGCGCATGACATGAGCACGATGGACCTTGACCGTAATCTCGCTGACCTGAAGCTTGGCTGCTATCTGTTTGTTCATAAGGCCGGAGACAACGAGATCCATGACCTCACGCTCCCTTGGCGTCAAAGCAGCAAAGCGTTGCTGCAAGCCCGACAACGATCGGAGTTCCTGGCGCCGGGCCCGGTCCCGCTCAATCCCGACCTGGATCGCATCGAGCAGGTCCTGTTCGCGATACGGCTTAGTCAGGAATTCGACCGCTCCTGCCTTCATGGCCCGCACTGTCATGGGAACGTCGGCGTGGCCGGACACGAAGATGATGGGAAGATCGATGCTCAGCCGGTTCAATTCCCGCTGCAAATCCAGTCCGCTCAGCCCCGGCAACCGGACATCGAGAACGAGACACGCGGGAACGTCGGGGCGCGGATTGTTCAGAAATTCGAGCGTCGATCCGAACAACCGCACTTCAAGGCCAACCGAGCCAAGGAGATTCTCGAGTGAATTGCGGACTTTTGGATCATCATCGACAACGAAGACGATCGGCTGTTCCTCTCTCATGGCGCTCCACCAGCGGCTCTTGCGACTTTTCCCGAGAGATACGTCATCATGCCTGGACCCGCATCCGCCGACGTGAACCCTCAAACATGCAGAACCGCGGGTGCCCAACTCACCCTGTGGTGGCGCCTTCAGCCAAAGGTTTCGTCATCCGATTACCAAATCACACAACTGCCTACCGGAAAGCTTTACAGCACAGAACCCGATTCCGATGGGTAACGACATGACATCCCTGTGTTCGACGAGTTATCATGCACCCAGTCCATCGACCACGCAACAGACCGGGTTCGAGGCAATGTCAGGCTTCCGTCACTCGGTACAACTGCCGATTATGAGACGAGCAGAAGCTTGCCGGTTGTACGTCGCGATGCGATGTCGGTGTGGGCCTGCGCTGCCTCTGCGAGTGGGTACTGGTGTCCAATCCGTACTTTAAGGCTGCCCTCCCGGACGCGATCGAAAAGGGCCTGCGAGCGCCCAAGGAGATCTGAGCGTGTCCTGACGTGGTGGTGAACCACGGGATAGGTGACCAGCACGCTCTTGGGCAGATCCAGCAGATCGATCGGCGGCTGTCGCTTGATGGTCTGGCCGTAATAGGCCAGCACTCCATGATAGCGCAGGGATGCCAGAGATCCCTGGAATGTGTCCGCACCGGCTCCGTCATACACCACGTGCGCACCTGCTCCGTCCGTGAGGTGCAAGACTTCGTCAGCGAAGTCACCGGTCCCGTCGACCACGACGTGATCGGCTCCGGCTGCCCTGGCGAGTTCCACTTTCTCGCGGCTGGACACCCGGCCGATCACCCGGCCGCCCCGTAGCTTGATCAACTGC
Organism: Microvirga terrae; assembly: GCF_013307435.2. Lineage (NCBI taxonomy): Bacteria > Pseudomonadati > Pseudomonadota > Alphaproteobacteria > Hyphomicrobiales > Methylobacteriaceae > Microvirga > Microvirga terrae. Next base: position 143,170 of record NZ_CP102847.1, on the reverse strand, counting down.
GTCAGCATCAGACCGACGCCGCCAGCGGCCGAGTGAACCAGGGCAACATCGCCAGGCTTGATGGCGTATGTGTCTGAAACCAGGTGGCTTGCCGTCAGGCCCTGCATCAGCAGGGCCGCGGCTGTCTTGAGATCAATGTCGTCAGGCACCGGAACCATGGCATCGGCCGGAGCAATAATCCGCTCGGCATAGCTTCCGACCGCAAAAAACCAAGCAACGCGGTCGCCGACCTTGAGATCGCGAACGTTTTCGCCGACAGCTGCAATCCGGCCCGCTCCCTCCACTCCTGGCGTCATGGGAAGGGGCGCAATCGAGTACATGCCGACGCGGGTACCGATGTCCATGTAGTTGACGCCGGCGGCCGCAATCTCGACGAGCACCTCATGGGGACCAGGGTCGTGGTCGGGAACTTCCAATAAGCGCAGGTGGTCCGGCCCACCGACTGTTTCGAGAACAATGGCTTTCATCATATTTGTTCCTTGATAGAAGACAGCGCAGGAAAAACCGCTCCCTTTCCGTGGAAGCAGGGGCCTGCTTTGCCGTGCCGTGTTGTTGGAAGGCGCTGCGGATCCGCTTTCCCGGGAAAGCCTTCAGTCCGCCACCCTGATCACCACTTTTCCGAAGGGGCCGCGGCGAAGATGCGCAAAGGCCTCGGGGGCACTGTGGAAATCATAGACCTGGTCGACGACGGGCTTGATGCGGAGATGATCAATCGCGCGGACCATGTCTTCCAGCGCACGTCGATGCCCTACCGCGATCGCCGCCAGCGTGGCCCGCTTAAACAGCAGCGGAAGGATTGGGGCATGCAGGGTTGTGTCTCCCAGGAGACCGATGATTGACACCCGGCCGCCAATCGAAAGCGCTTCCAACGAACGGGCGACATTATCGCCTCCGACCATTTCGAGGATGTGGTCGGCCCCGCGCCTGCCCGTCATTTCCAGCACGCGGTGTTGCCACTCCGGATGATCCACGCGGTTGATGCCATCACTGGCTCCGAGGGCTATTGCCCTTTGGAGCTTGCTGTTGCTGCTCGAGGTGACAATCACCTGAGCGCCATGAGCAACGGCAAACTGGATGGCGAACAGCGAGACAGCTCCGGTGCCTTGGACCACCAGCGTTTGGCCGGCCCGAACAGCGCCTAACTCGACGACCGCAAACCAAGCCGTCAAGCCTGCGACCGAAAGGGTGCTTGCCGCTACCGCATCGAGGGACACCGGCGCTCTGACCAGTTGCGCTTCTGGGGCAACCGCATACTCAGCCAACCGCCCCAGAACGGCTTCGTGATTGGCATCGTCCGGTGGCTTGGGCCCATCGATCCAGCCAACATTGTCGCTGATGATCACTCTGTCACCGACAGCAAACCGTGTCACGCCCTCACCGAGTGCGACGACCTCACCCGCCATTTCAGAGCCGGGAACCAAGGCGCCATTCCATGGTGACCCCATGGCGCCTTCAATGATGGCGCCATCGCGATAATTCAGCGAGACGGCCTGCGTTCGCAGAAGTACATCACCCACGCCTTGCGAAGGACGTTCCGCCTCGACAAGACGCAGGGCCTCGATACCGGGTGTGCTCAACTCCCACCGTTTCATGCGCTGTGCCATGTCACGCCACCTTTTGCCGACTGCCGGTCCGAGCCGCTTCATGGATGGCATCAAGCAGTTTGTGACGCTGCACTGCGTAAGCAAAATCGGGAACTACTCTTGTGCCGTCCCGGAGATCGCGAGAGAGCGCTGCATATTCCCGCAGCGTGTTGGCGCCAAAATCGCCGGACAGGCCGCCGGGAGCCGCGGCAAATGTTTCAGGCAACTCGAGCGGACCAACATCTGTCTGGTCGTTCCACGCGCCTTGGAGCTTCAGATCGGCAACCTGAAAGTTCCCGTTGGCGGCTGTCAGGACAAGATCACCCTTGGTGCCGTTGATCTCCCAACGCAGATTATCACCGCGTGACGGAGCTCCACGGTACAGAACGGACACGATGGCGCCATTCTGCAAGGCACCACTGAGAGCGATGTGATCAAAGGCAGTAGCGTGCACCGAGCGGTCTTCTTCGGTGATGCGAACAGTCGGCCGGCGTACCGCCGCGGCAGCATCGACACTGACGAAGTTGCCCAGAACGAAGGTTACCGCCTCGAGGGCATGCAGCATTGGGACCGGCAGCACCCCGGCACCCTGGTCTGAATCAAGGGTATAAGCGAAGGACCGGGGGATCTGATCTCCCCAGATCATGCCTGTGCCAATGAGGTTCGTCGCCAGGATATCACCAAGGTAGCCCTGTGCGATCAGGTCACGTGCATACTGCACTGCTGGAGCAAATCGGGCTTGCAGTCCGATCACCGTCCGCACGCCCGCCTTTTGGGCCCGGGCGGCAAGGTCTTCGGCCTCCTCCAGAGTTCGGCCCAGTGGCCACTCGGTGAACACCATCTTGCCGGCGTTGAGCGCGGCGACGGTCAGCTCATGATGGTGAGGAACCTTTACGGCGACCACCACCAAGTCAACCTTGGGACGGTGGATGAGTGCCTCAGGATTATCGAAGGCCGGCACACCGAGGTCTTGCGCTGTTGCTTCGGCAGAGGCTTTGCTGCTTGTACTGACAGCCCGCAGTTCGAAGTCCGGGAGCGCCCGGATCGCCGGGATGTGCGAGGCCATGGCCCAGCCGGGATTGAGAGTGCTTGCGCCAATCACGCCAACACCGATTATGTTCTTGCTCATGCGGATTTCCTTGGATGATAGACGGGACCGGAATAGTCGCGGCGGCCACGGGAATTCTCCACGATGCCGCGATCGTCAGGCGGATCGAAACGTGCCCAGTCGACGACAATGGTCCGGTGGGCGATAGCCCAGTGGCCACCTCGATCTTCAACGCGGTCGACGTAGCGGCCGCGCATCATGAGATCTTCGCCAGGTTTAGCCTGGGGGAACGGCGACCACCCTGCCGGGCCAATCCTATGGATGGCCGTGAAATACGTCTCGCCAAACGCAACCGTGCCGTCGCCGGAGGCATGATTGTCGAAGTCGATCTGGATATTGCCAATCTGGTGGTGCGTAAGCTCGAGTTCCTGGAGCATGCCCACGACCACGTCACAAAAGCTGTCGGCTGTCGTTTCCGATCCAGCCGCATGCATCGTTGCCCCTGGGTGAAAGCAGCTCCGAAGCGCCGCTTCATCGATCCGGTCGACGGCCCGCGTGTAGCGCTTTAGTAAATCTTCGATCTGCGTCCGGATCAGCAGATGTGCCGTTGAGTAGAGTGGTGGCATGATGCCTCCTTTGATCTGCTTAGCCGGATGGGCCAAACTCTGACTCTTGTTTTCAGATTTGCCCCTTATTTTAGACAGTTCAGTCTATAATTAGGGACAAAACCCGGTTCCATGCCTTCCACGCTCGGTGCGGGCTACTTCAGGCTCCGAAGAGCCATACGAGCAATGTTGCGCAGGACGTCGGTGGAGGCGCCAGCCCTCGCGCTGACCTTCATCCCTGAAAGGGTTGAACCGATGAATTGGGCAGCCGCGGGCACATCAAGGTCCGAGCCAATCTCACCCATAGCCTGGGCGTCGGTCAGCCGCCGCTCAAGCGCTCCTATCAGTGTGCGTCCCATCGCATCGGTTACTGCTGTGATCTCCTCGTCGGATCGGCCAAACTCACAGATGGCGCTCACACCCATGCAGCCCATCGCTCCATTAAACTCGGGCGCGGTTGCAAACTGAAGGAGCGCAGCCTCAATCCCCCTCAAAGGCGACGGTGCCGTGTTCAGGGTACGAATGAGATCTGATACATTATTCGAATTGTACTGCCGCAAAGCCTCGAGGTAGAGATTCCTCTTGTCGCCGAAGGTGTCGTAGAGACTTTGTCGGCTGATCCCCATGGAGCGCAGGAGATCCTCCGTCGACGTCCCTTCGAAGCCGTGATCGGCAAAGACCGCAATAGCGGCCCGCAGGGCCGCGTCGCGATCAAATCCTTTATGCCTAGCCATGAGAGGTGATATAGACATACTAGATCAATCTGTCCAGAATTAGTTTTCAACTCCTGCAGACTTAAAGATGTGGGCCGTCGCTTCCCCTGAGCGCTTCCCGGACGAGGTCGACCTGTCCGGTGCGTCTTCGTCAAGACTGTCGCGCCCGCGGCGATCGATCAGAGCTGCTGAGCCGATCAACACGACAGCCAGTTCCTCAGGAGGAGAAGGGCTTGCTCGCTTGTCCTGACTGCGGCCACATCGTAGCCGGCTGCCCTGAACTCTCGTGTGAGCCTTTCCCGATCGGCCAGATTTGCATCGATAATAAGGATGCGTTCTCGCACCCATGCAGCCCCGACTGTCTCGTCAGCGGCGGTGTAGCATGTGTTGATTGCGTCACCCACAGCCATTCTCCTGTCCTCCATGACCAGGAAGGTGCGCCGTTAGTGCGGGGGCTGTCTTGCCAAACCGCCCGATTGCTTCGTGATCGCACGACGCGATGACTGCTTGGACCCGTTAGGCATTCGGCCGGCCCGCTGTGACCCGCTGAACAAGATCGAGCAATCCGTTTGCCCCATTTAATCCCCGTTCTACCACCTCGCTTGGATCGAGCCCCCTGGTCACCATGGCATCGGCGAAATGCTCGATGTCCTTTCTCATCAGATCTTGGAGGTGCGGCGCAATTTCCGGTGTAATGGCGGTTCCTAAGGCTCTCAAGACCGCGCTCGACCCACTGCTGACCGAAACTGCGTCGAACAAACGTGCGGTGTTCAGCCCCAACTTGTCCGCAAAACCAAACACGTCGACAGCATTTTTGAGGTTAGTCATTGTCAATGCATTGTTCAGAAGCTTCGCGACCTGCCCAGAGCCCGAGCCACCCATGTGCACAGCTTGTGTCGAAAAGGTGCGAAACATGGGTTTGCAGTGTTCGAATGCTGCCGCATCGCCGCCAACAAAGGCGGTCAGGGTGCGTGCCACCGCTCCCGGACGACCGCCGCTGACGGGTGCGTCGAGGAACATGACCCGGACTTCGTCCAAATAGGAGGCGATGCGTCGGTTCTCGTCCGGATCGCCGGTACCAAAGTTGATCACGATCGTCCCCGGCTTCAGCGCCATCAGTAGTCCCTGGCGTTCAAGAATGTCCCAGAGGTCACTGTCATCCCTGAGGCACAGACCGACAATGTCGCTGACCTCCGCAAGCGTCGTGAGGCTAGCGTGGGCTGTATGCGGAACGCCAGCGACCGTCTTCAGAGACTGGGCCCGGCGAGCCCAGACGTGCAGCTTGAGCCCGGACTCGCCTATGGCTCGAGCCATAGGTCCACCCTGGTCACCAAGGCCAATAAATCCAATGTTCAGATTGGGTTTCATCTCATGTGTCCTTCTCGATCGAGTAAGTTCCACCGGCTCGAACGGCGCCAGCCTTTCGCGTCAGGAGATCAGCCCCAGAGAGATGTTCCACAGGCGCTCCGCATTGGCTGGGTCGAGCGCGTAATGTGCGACCCCCATCCAATCGGAGGGACGTTTCGAAACGGTGGTGGCCTCGTTGCAATCCTCGAAGTAGCACCCGCCGACTCCCTCCAGCAGCGGAGATGCCGCCAACAGCACTGACGTAGCGGCACCTTGCTGGGGCGTTTTCCGGCGCTCGGGAGGCGTCTTCAGACCGCCCGTGTGCTTCTGGAGGTTGGTGGCGATTGCGCCAGGGTTCAGCGCATTGGACACGATTCCGTCATTGGCCCAGCGCCGCGTCGCCTCCACGGCCAGGAGGGCGCAGGCGGATTTGGACTGCCCATAGGCCACGAGTGGGTCATAGGGCAGAAAATCGAAATGAAGGTCATCGAAGATCACCGGGGCGATCAAGTTTCCGCTCGAGCTGACCGACACGATGCGGGCGCCATTCGCCGCCGCGAGCGCCCGGTGCAAACCGATGGCGAGCGCGAAGTGACCAAGGAAGTTAGTGGCGAACTGCATCTCCCAGCCTTCAGGGGTGCGCTCCAGGGTAGGTAGAGCCATGATGCCGGCATTGTTCACCAGGATGTGCAGGGGGCCCTCCCAGTTGGCCGCGAATGTCTGAAGACTCCCTTGATCGGACAAATCGAGACGCCGGACCCAAACGGCAGGGTTGCTCGTCGATGACCGGATCTCGGCAGCCGTTTTCTCGCCCGCTTCGAGGTTTCGCACACCCAGAGTGACCTCGGCTCCGGCTCCAGCCAAGGCTCGTGCGGTCTCGATCCCGATGCCGGAGGAGGCACCCGTCACAACAATGCGCTTCCCCGTCAGGTCAACATCGGCCACGACCTCAGCAGCGGTCGAGCCGAATCCAAAAGGTGTTGTAATGAGGTTCATCGTTCATTCCTTTGCGTGGTGAACTCCGGGATGTCTGATCAACCGAAGTCTCATGCGTAGGTAAATCTCTGCCATTCCTGAGATAAGCCGTATAAATTCGCATGAGGCGATGCAGGAAATCGAACAATGCCCCGTACTGGTCTGGTCGAACTGAATGCCGTTGTGGCTGTCGCCTCCCATCGCAGCTTTCGGGCTGCCGCAACTGAGCTCGGGATGTCGCCGTCGGCTCTGAGCCACGCCATTGCAGCGTTGGAGCAGCGGATGGGTGTCCGGCTGTTCAACCGCACGACCCGGAGTGTGTCGCTCACGGAAGCCGGTGAACAGTTCCTGGCCAAGGTCAGGCCGGCGCTGCGCGAGATCGCGGAGGCTATCGACGCAACCAATGTGTTCAGGGATAGCCCAGCCGGCACCCTGCGGCTCAATATGTCGGAAGGAGCCGCCCGGCAGATCCTGACCCCAATCGTGCTCGAGTTCATGCGGCGCTACCCGCAAATGCAGGTCGACCTCGTGACCCAGGGCCGTCTGGTCGATATCGTCGCCGAGGGTTTTGATGCCGGGATCCGTCTGACTGAAGCGGTGCCGCAGGATATGATCGCGATTCCCTGTGGACCGGAGCAGCGGTATGCCGTGGTTGGGTCGCCGGCCTACTTCAACAGCCGCGCACGCCCGAAAACGCCTGGCGATCTCGTGGCGCACGAATGCATCCGCGGGCGCCTGCCGAGCGGTGCGATGCTCAAGTGGGAGTTCGAGAAGCGGGGCGAACAGATGGTGGTTGACATAAAAGGGCCGCTCACCCTCGACCACTACGAGCTTTGGATCGAAGCCGCCCTGGAAGGCGCAGGGCTGGCCTATGTCAACGAATGGTCGGTGTCCCATGAGATTTCGTCGGGGCGGCTGATCCGGGTTCTTGAGGACTGGACTCAGCCGTTCCCAGGCCTTTCGCTCTACTATTCAGGCCACCGGCACGTGCCTGCGGGCTTGCGGGCGTTCATCGGGATCATCAGGGAGGCTGCCTCACGCCGATGACAGGTCCTCTACCTTTGAGCCGGAGGTTGCAGAGGCTAGTAAGTACCGGCGAAACCCGCCCCCGTGGGATTCCGCGCCGGCGCCACCCTCATAGTATGGAGGCAAGGCTTCATCCGGCCGGCTAAGTACGCTGCAATTCTCACGGGTGCGCCCGGCTGCTGAACGGAAGCACGCCATCGGGTACGGCGCTCTTCGAAACCTCTGTTCTTCTGCAACGCCATCTGTGAGGCGTCTCACCCACGAGCCGCCTGAAGACGGTCGTGAAGTGGGATTGGCTCTGGAACCCGGCACTCATGGCGACGTCGACGAGCGGAACGTCCGGATTGAGCATAAGAGATTTGGCCAACTCGATCCTCTTGCCAAGCACGTACTCGTGCGGGCGCAAGCCCATAGCAACCTTGAACTGCTTGGCGAAATGCATCCGGCTCAGGCCGGCGGCCAAGGCGAGTTCCGGAAGGGTGATGTTCCTGTGCAAGTGCTCGCGAATATACCGCTCCACGCGACCGAAACGCCACTTTACGAGCCCTTGCCCGCTAAGGCATGGTGACGGATGCGCAGCATTGTCACCAGGTCGGTTCTCTGGAAGCCCAAGCAGCATCTGAATCGCATCAGTGAGGATCGCCCTCAGCGCGAGATCCGACACATCGGCCTGTTCAAGGGCGAGCGTCAGTTGCCGGGTAAGTCGCTCCGTCATGGTTCCGGCAATCGGCAGTCCCGCATCCGGCAGGAGTGGTTCCGACCTTTGAGGCCCATCACGTTTAACTGAAAGGACCTCGGTGTGTGCGCGCTGACTCACAAGCATCGCAACGTCTCCTTCGTAGCGGATCGGCATATCCCCGATGACCTGACGTTAGCTCCGATAAAGGGGTCGATCTGTTACTCTGGAGGACGCACCGCTTAGCAATAGGCGCAATCGGCCTTATACCTAGGTATCGGTCATGATGAATGGGTCATGAAAGCATGCAGTTTAGAGCCACAGGAATTCGAGGCCGGATCGAACTGACCGGTACATGAGCGTGCCGACACGACGCAGCACAACGCGGATGACGTTGACCGTTGCCTCCTGGGGCGGACTTCTTGCGTGACTCAGTGCTACCCAGCGATGAAATCGCTAAGACGAGGCATGTAGATCTCCGGCAGGCGCTCTGGAGAGCCTAGCGTCCTTTGGCACAATGCGCAGGAGGCCCAGAGTGTAGGCCTCGAGCACATAGACATTATGTTCAGTGAGGAACCGGGAGCGGGCTTGGCATAGTCGGCCGTATAGCCTCGAACAGAGGCGTTGCAAAAGGCCAATAGCTGCGGTGGACTTTTTCCAACGTAATGCTGCTGGATGGAAGGCTGCTCCCACGGGAGCAGGTTAGATGCGCACGGGTGCTGCCTTGGTGAACTCGGCACGAGTGGTCGGGTGGCCATCGATCGACTCGACGATGCTTTTTGACCGCCCTAACGAGTCCATGAGCGACTTTGGGCCCTCGAAGGGCCGGCCGCCGATGTGCCAGCCATCCGGGTGCAACTCTTCAATCAGGACCCACACCACTTCACGGAAGGCCTCCGATCCCTCAAAGCGGACCATCACGTCGGTCAGAGCCTTGGCCATCTCATGTTTTTCCTCGGTCGAGAAGACGCCTTCGACGAGCTTCACATTCACGAAAGGCATAATGTCCATCCTTGCTTTGGGTGTTGCCTGTTCAATTCTGTCCGGGTGGCACGGCAAGAGCATCGGAGATCACAGCTTCTGCCGATGCGAGCCGTTGGGCCATACCTCCCGGAAGGCCATGCTTGCCTTCCAGCGTGGTGGAGGCATTGTAGGTCACGTAGACTCTCCCTTGCTGGTCCTCTCGAACCAAAACCCGGAGGGGAAGCTCAAGGGCAAAATCGGGCGCTGCGAGCATCAGCGGAGTTCCTCCTTTGGGGTTGCCATAAACGACCACTGTCATTGGAGGCAGACCCAGCCCCACCGAGCGGGCGGCCGCACGGTGGTCGATCGTCGCAAATATCCTGAAGCCCTTGCCCTCGAGGGTCGATTTCAACCCGGTCAGAGTATCGGCGAATGAGTAGGGGCTTTCGAGTCTCACTGTATCCTCCGCAGAGGCTCCGCCGATCGAAGAGAAGTTCAACACAACAGCAATAGTCAGGGACCTGGTGCCGACCACCGAAAATGCTGTTCGAGGCAGCGGATCACTCCCAATCCACGATGCTGGACTGAGCCCCTGAGGTGCCTCGAGAGATCCGTCGACCTGCGATACCGGCATGCTCGCAGGCTCAGCCGTGGGTGTCTTGCTGCAACGCATTGATTTTGCAGATTTGCACGACGGGAGCCACAGCCGCTCACCCGACAACGCCTCGTCGGTACTGAAGAACTAGAAAGGCCGCCAGACGGCGGCCTTTCAGATCCGTAGCGATAGGATTCCGAAGTCACTTGTCTGCGATGTTGACGATCAGTTTGCCGCTTGCGTCGCGATCTCGAATGGCCTGATAGGCTTCACCCACAGTTTCCAGAGTGAAGTGGCGTTGATCGACGCGAGGGATAAGCTTGCCTGCTTCAGCCAACTGCGTCGCCTGGCGCATGATCTCTCCGTGATGATCCCTGCCTTCGCCAGTTAGCAGAGGCAGCAATGTGAACACGCCGGAGTAAGTTGCCGCGCGGAAGGACAGCGGAGCTAGGGAATGCGTGCCCCATCCCAGAATGCTCACCACATGTCCGAACCGGCGGATCGCTTGGAACGATGCATCCAGCGTGGAACCGCCCACGGTATCCAAAATAATATCGAAGCCTTTCCCGTTGGTGTATGTGGCGACGTAATCGTCAACGGACATCGCACTATAGTTGATCGGGATCGCCCCGAGTTGCTCGATATAGGGACTGTTGGCGCCGGAGTCCGTTGCGTACACCTCGGCACCGCGGGCGCGGGCAATCTGGATCGCGATGTGCCCAACGCCGCCAGCGCCTCCCTGAATCAGAACCTTCTGCCCAGCCTGCACGTTGGCTCGGTCGACGAGCCCTTCCCAGGCAGTGATGAAGATCAACGGCAATGATGCGGCTTCCCGCATAGTCAGGTTCGCAGGCTTGGGCGCCAGCAGATCTGCATCAACCGCCGCGAATTCCGCAAGTGACCCTTGATGACCGCCGACGCCACCGGTCATGCCATAAACTTCGTCACCCCTTCGGAATCCGCTGACACCGGGGCCGACCGCCTCGACAACCCCGGCTAGGTCAATCCCAAGTATCGCCGGCAGTGGGTGGCGGGCGTGCGCCGCCTGGCCCGCGTGTATTTTGGTATCAAGCGGATTGACACCGCTTGCCAGGATCCGAACGAGAACTTGGCCGGCTCCGGGTTCTGGACGAGCGACGGCTCCAACACGGAACGAAGCGTCGTGGGCGTCGAGAACCGCGGCCGTCATCACGTTTGCTGTGGACATGATCTGCTCCTTTTGATCTCTGGCCACAAGGTGGGCGCAATGTTCTTGTTTGAAAATCGACAATGATGCACGAATTCCATTCAAAAATGAATGACCAAGGGATTGCTGGTGGAGTGGAGTGACCTACGCATCTTTCTTGCGATCGCCCGCGAAGGCACGCTCGGGGCTGCGGCGCGTAAACTCGGGCAGAGCCAGCCGACGATGGGCAGACGTCTGCGTGCGCTGGAGCAGGATGTCGGCCACACGCTTTTTCAACGCACAGGCGAAGGCTTCATCCTGACCGATGAGGGTAGCGCAATGCTTTCCCACGCTGAGCGGATCGAGGAAGAGGTGCTGGCCATCCAGCGCCAGCTTTCCGGTCAGGACCGGCAACTCGAAGGAGCCATCCGCCTCTCGTCTTCGGACTGGTTCGGAACCCATATGCTGACCCCCATCCTGGCCGAGTTCGTTGGCTTGCACCCGCGGGTCGTGGTCGAGCTGGTCACTAGCGCACAGCATTTTAGCTTGCCGCGGCGCGAGGCCGACATGGTGTTCCGGATTCGGCCATTCGACGACCCGGATGTTATCTCCCGCCGCCTCCTGCGCATTCCTTATGGCGTTTACATCAAATCGGGTTTGGAGCACCCGCGTCCTGGCAACGGGATCGGCACGCCGCTGATCACCATGGATACAGCCCTGGCGACCCTGCCGGATGCTGTCTGGTTAAAGCGAATTCTTCCCAATGCTCACGTCGTGTCACGGAGCAACAACAGGGACGTGCAAGGGCGGATGTGCGCCCAAGGGGCTGGAGTTGCCGTTCTGCCGCGACCATTGGGCGATACGCTTTCGGGGGTGGAACGGATCGACCTAGGCGAGGATCCGCCCGACCGCGACACCTGGGTTGGCTATCACAGGGACATGAGACGGTTAGCGCGTCTCAGGGCGCTCCTCGATCTCGTTATCGAGAGATTGGCGGACACGAGCACTAGGGTTTAGTGCCTCAACCAAAGCCGGGTGGTGAGCTGGGCTAGAGACAGGCCCTTCTGGATGGATGGCAGGCTGCTCTGTGGCAGCACAATCAAGGCGCTAAACATCGGACAAGGGCTGCCCCCGGACGGCTCTCCTACGCAGGACACACTTCTGAACCCTGGCCGGCTTAAGATGAAGGATTGGAAGCATCCAGAAACGGAGGTCAGTTGGGCAGAGACCGCGCGACCGGCAGATGCCAGTAACCTTTCACATTGGTGGTAAGCGCTCTGGGTCTGGATCCAGCTCGCTGTTTGAATCTTTGGAGGTATGCATCGGGTCATTCTATGCCAATCCCCTGCTCTATGGGAGCGTCCGCTTCAGCGGGGAATGCGGCCTGTCGGCTTTCGAGTCTGAGCGGCCTCGCAGCGGGCGCTGGTCCCGTCTGTGTAGCCGGGTGTGGTGTGGACTGAAGCATTGGGCCAGTGTCTCGCAGCCCGACGCTCACAGCCATGGGTTGGATCCTGAATGGTGGAAGCGGAACGGCGCCGGGGCCGTTCCGTGACGATGCGAAGAAGCGGATCAGGCCTTGGCCTTGACCGGGAGCCGAAAGGGCGCGCCCAGCCGGTTGAACGCGTTCATGGCCGCAATCGTGATCGTGAGGTCCACGAGATCCTTGGGCGCAAAAGCCGCGCTTGCGGCCGCATAGGCCTCGTCGGAGGCGTGCGTCTCGCTGACGAGCGTGACCTCCTCCGCCCACGCGAGCGCGGCACGGTAGTTGTCGGGAAACAGGTGGGGCACCTCGGCCCAGACCGGAACGAGGGCGACCTTCTCGAACGGCATCGTGTCCAGGAGGTCCCGGGTGTGCTGGTCGATGCAGTGCGCGCAGCCGTTGATCTGCGAAACCCGCAGGAAGACGAGATGGATCAGTTCGTGGGGCAGGTCGGTGCCCGTGGTAATGTAGTGGTGGATGCCGAAAAGGGCCTTCGCACCCTGCGGCGCCACCTCGTTCCAGACCAGCCGTTTGTTCTCGCTCATGACACATCTCTCTGTTCGGAACGCCGGAGATCGACGTTCGAAGCCATGACGGGCCAAGCGGTCAGGATGTGACATGCCACTCAGCATGTCCGCTCGAAGCGGCCGATGTCACATCCGGGCACGTCCGATCGTCTTATCCTCGGGGTCAGGATGCGCGAGCGACGGGAAGGCGGATATGATCGGCGGGGAAACGGGGCGGATGGGGGCGATGGACGATCAGCGGACCACCGCATTCGAGGCGGAGCGCAGGCGCCTGACACACCTGGCCTATCGGATGACGGGCTCGCTCACCGAGGCGGAGGACATCGTGCAGGACGCATGGCTGCGGTGGGTCGGGGTGGAGGGCGGCATCGCTTCGCCTCCCGCCTATCTCACCCGCATCGTCACACGCCTGTGCCTCGACCGACGCCGCTCCGCGCGGGTGCGGCGGGAAACCTACGTCGGACCCTGGCTGCCAGATCCTCTCGTGGGTTCCGCGGAGCCGGACGAGACGGTCGCCGACGACGTCACGGTCACGTTGATGCTGGCCCTCGAGCGTCTGTCGCCTCTGGAGCGGGCCGCTTTCCTTCTTCATGACGTCTTCGACGTTCCGCTGACTGAAGTGGCCATCACCCTCGGCCGCGAGCCGGCCGCGGTTCGTCAGCTCGCGGCGCGCGCCCGCAAGCACGTGCAGGCCGCACGTCCCCGCTTTGACGTCGAGCCCGCGGATGCGGACCGGATCACCCGTGCCTTCTTCGCCGCGGCGCGCGACGGGGACGTGGCGGCGTTATCAGTGCTGCTGGCAAGGAATGTCGAGATCCATACCGATGGCGGCGGTAAGGTCCTTGCCTTCCGCAATGTCATCCAGGGCGTCGAGCGGGCCCTGCGCCTTTTTGCCGGGCAGCGGCGCAAGGTTGCCGTGCCGCCGACGCTGCTTCGTGTCGTCACCATCGACGGCCTACCAGGCTACGTCGGCCTCGATGGAGGTGGCGTGCTTCAGACCACCGCGCTCGACATCCGCGAGGACGGGATCGCCGCGATCTACATCGTCAAGAACCCGGACAAGCTGGCTCACCTGGCGGCAGAAGTGGACTCTCCAAAACGCATCTCGCCGATACCACCAGCCTGATGAGCTGTCTGAGTGACTGCGGCAACGCGGATAACCGTTCGACAGGCGGCACACGTTGCTGGTTCACGGTCGGACGTCCACTAATGTGAAGGGTTTCGGATGCCGGCCATCACAGGCGCAGCCGGATGCACTGGGGCCGGCGTCCGAAACTCTACACAGTTTCGGACCTCCCGGGTTCCCTCTCAATCTCGCGAAGGGCCATCTATGGTATCTACCCAATCCAGGTCAGGCGTCTTTGGGGTATGATACCAATGTACCCGTCATGGTCTGATGAATGTCTTCAATCAGGTGAAAAGTGCGTTGTGGGGCTGGCGTCGGAGGAGACCCCTATGTGGACAGGTTCACTCGCCACACTCGCGGCAGTTCTCATGATCTTCGCTGGTTCCGCTCAGGCCGGAACCGAAGATGAGGTAAAGGCACAGTTCAGCAAGTTCGTTGCCGCTCAGAACGCCCATGACCTGAAGGCCGTAGGCGACATGCTGCTCGACAGCCCCCAGTTTCTCTGGATCACCCGGGGAGCGCCGATCTGGGGCCGTGAAGCGGCTCTCAAGCGGTTCGAAGCACTCTATCAAGGCACATGGTCTCTCGATCCCAAGACGGACGAGCTCAAGGTGTTCGAGATCCAGCCGGGAGTAGCCCAACTCTACGTCCCGATCACCTTTATGATCGCTCCTGCCGGTCAGACGGCCCAGCCCGCCCGCTTCCTCATGAACCAGCTCCTGGTCAAAACGCCTGGAGGCTGGAAGATATCGAGTGTTCTGCCGGTTCCGGTGCCGATGCAGTGATCTGGCTTGCTGCGCGGACACGTGAGTCCGAGAGGACGCTTTATGGGACGCCCAGACCACCTTTACGCCTCGGGCGTCTTGAACTCGATCCGAATGCCCCGGAAGCCATGTGGTGCGTCAGCGGCGACCTCAATGGCGTGTAGCCGCTGCGGGGGCAGGCGCAGAGCCCGTGGCAGCGACGGATTGGTCGGGGTTCCGCCCGATGGAGGGATCTCGTTCCCGTCTGCGTCGAAGTTTCGATAGTTCGGTCGAGCCAGCACGACCATGATGCTCGGCCAGCGGTGGTGATGCAGGTTCTCGCGCTCGCCAGGCTCGACGGTGACCTCCAACACCCGCACAGCCTCGTCCTCGAAGAGAAGGCGATGATTGGCCGGGGCTGCGGCCAGCGCATCCAAGTGTGGCGGCCATTCCGCTTCGTCAAGCTCGGGCATGTGGCCCTCCAGGAAGAGGCACACACATGATGTCATCAACGGCATCGGGGGGAAAGTAAGTGAATTTGGAGCTGCCAAGGTCAGCTCAGGGTTGTCCGAAGAAATTGCGAATGCTTCAGGAACGTCTGTTTTCCCCTGCCCCAGCAGACATTCCGCTTACTTCAGCTCCGTGCTAGGAGCGGACCTACTCCGCATCCTAGTCCTAGCATCCGTGCTGCCACGGCGAGCGATGGAAACATAGTTCCTTGCCACCCTGTTGCTTCAGTTCACGTAGCTACCCTTCCGATCGATCCACCGCCATCGACGAATAGGGTCTGCCCGGTGATATAACCAGCCTCTTCCGAGAGCAGGAAGGCAACTGCCGCGGCAATCTCTTCCGGCTTGCCGAGGCGCCGCATCGGGATTAGCGAAAGGAAACCCCGCTCAGCCTCACTTCCGACGGGCGTGTTCTGACGGAACAACGCGGTTTCCACCGGGCCAGGTGCCACCGCGTTGATGGTGATGCCGGTCTCGGCCATTTCCAGCGCCCAGGTACGCGTAAGGCTGTTGATCGCGGCCTTGGCGGCCGCATAGGCGCTGCGCTGCGCAACGCCTACGACGGTTAGGCTGGAAATGTTGACAATGCGACCCCAGCCCTTCGCCCGCAAGGTCGGCAGGATCGCCTGCACCGTCTGAATCGTCGGGTGCAGGTTGACGCGCATTATGTCATCCACGTCTTTGAGATTGATTTCGCCGACGCGATGCAGCCGCACGAGGCCAACATTGTTGACGACGCCATCGAAGGAGTGGCGCTGAGCGAGATCGGCGAAGGCTTCCGCTGAGGCCTTGCTGTCATCAAGGTCGACGGACACAAGCGTGCCGGGAAAGCTTGGATCCTGGCCACGGGCAATGCCGACCACATGATGTCCCGCATCGGAGAGCCGCGTTGAGAGCGCGCGGCCAATGCCCTTGCTGGCGCCGGTGACGAGAAATGTCCGTTTTGTCATGGTGTTGTCCTTCATGAACAAGGGCGGCCGCAATTGACCTGTCCCAAAATTCCAATTTTAGACGAACCGCCGGCACGAGCCGGCTTTCCGCTTTGGCTAACGGCGGCAGGTCGAGCATCTTCAAAGCTCGCCTTGCCCTGGTGGAGCCAGAGCAATTTCTGTGCCGGTACACATAACCGAAGGCATCAGGCCGGCGGTTCGTGGTTTACCCCAGTCATTTTCCGGTAGCCCAGTGCGAGTTGCGCATCAGGAGGCTGAAGTCTCTGCGGCGGAAAGTAGGATCTTTATAGGCCATGACATCGGCCAGGCCGGTGCCTTGAGCCGTCTCGGGACGATGCTTGAGACCGTCGTAAACGGCTTGCAAAAAGTCGTCCGCGAATTGTGGCGGATGCGGATAAGCGGCCTCAACGGCGTTCCGCTCGGTGGCGGTGAAGTCGTCATAGCCGGCGCCCACAAGGTCCATGTTGGCACCTTCGGCGAGGAGTGCGGCGATGGGGAACAGGTGCGTGGAAATTCCATTTGTCGTATGCAGCGCGATCGCAAACCAGATTCTCTGGCTATCGGCTTCCGAAACGCCGTGGTTGCGGAGAAAATCACGGGCGGCGTTGGCGCCATCCACCTCGAAGCGCGAGTGGCTTTCCCCGTAACCTGCCGTCAGCCCGAAATCATGGAACATGGCCGCAACGTAGAGAAGCTCCGGATCAAAATCCAAGCCCTTGCGCTTTCCTGCCAGGGCAGCCCAGTAATAGACGCGCGTGGAGTGCTGAAACAGAAGATCGCCCTCGGTATCGCGGATAAGTTTAGCTGCGTCGCGCGCCAATGGGCTGTCGGGAATCCTTATTCCAGAAATCCCGTCGTTGGCGTCGAGCGCTGGTTGATCGGATTGACGCGCGGGCGTCTCGGCCCAACCGTCTGGCACCGAAACGACCGCAGCGATCACGATGGCGAGAGCCGCGCAAGTAGCAGTGAAGATGGGACGAATCTTCATGGTCTTCCTCCTATCGCTAAACCGAGTATGCCCATACAGGGCCGGATCACCTGTCAGGTCCCGTCGTGAAGCGCCCGCGGAGATCATCTACTTGGTGGTCACTGCGAGAACGATTTTTCCTTTGGGCGGACGCCGTATGCCTTCCAGCATCAGGTGGGCCTCACGTGCATCCGCAAAAGGAAGGACGGCACCAACCCGCGTTCTCAATGCGCCGCTGTCGATCAGGCCTGCGATCTCCGTCAGGTGCCTGGTCGTCACATCGACCAGAAAGAAGGTTGCGTCCACACCGAGGCTCTTCGCAAGCTCCTGGTCGGGTTGGGAGACGGCCGAGATCAGCTTGCCGCCGCGACGCAGGACCTGGAACGAGCGCGTTTGCGTGTCACCGCCGACCAGATCAAGGACGGCATCCACATCCCGGGCCACATCCTCGAAAGGCTCGCTCTTGTAGTCAACCACCGTGTCTGCTCCGAGCTCGCGCACATAGGTGAGATCATCTGCAGCAGCCGTCGCTATGGTCCGAAGGCCGGCTTGCCGGGCGAGTTGGACCGCGTACGAACCGACATTGCCAGCAGCCCCATGAATGAGCACGGTCTGGCCAGCCGTGAGTTGCGCCTGATCGAACAGCCCCTGCCAGGCCGTCACGGCGATGACGGGAACCGAGGCCGCTTCGATGTGGCTGAGTGAGGTTGGCTTAGGTGCGATCATTGCCGCCGAGGCGACAGCGTATTCAGCGTAGGCCCCGATGAACCGCGGGTTCGTGACGCCATAAACCTGATCCCCGACGCGAAGGTCGGTCACGTCGGGTCCGACAGCCTCGATGTCCCCAGCTAGGTCGGAGCCGAGCGTCAGAGGCAGCGGCTGCGGCAAGGCGCTGTTGCCAGACCGAATCCACCCGTCCCATGGGCCGACGCTGGCCGCACGGACCTTGACAAGAACTTCACCGGGGCCGGGATTCGGACGTGGAACGGACTCGAATGTCATGGTTTGCGGGGGGCCGAACTCATGCACACGCCATGCCATCATCGATGCATGGGCTTGGTCCGGAACGGCTTCGTGGGCAATGCTATCGGTGGTCATCTTAGGCTCCTTGCGAGAGGCTTAGGGATGCGGGATTTTTTACTTCCGCTCCGGTATCGTGAGAGGGTTCTCTGTGGGATCGACGACGAAGACAGCCAGCAGGCTGGCAGGCTCATTGGCGCTCGCGTTCTCGCTGACCCTGTGCTGCGCGCCCGGATCCTCGTAGAAGCCTTCACCGGCGTGGTAGACTTTCGCGGGCTGGTCATCCACCTGGCTGCGGATGGCGCCTGACAGGACGTGAGCGTAGATGAAGGCCGATGCGGCATGGCGATGAACCGCCGACTTCGCGCCGGGCGGGTAGCTCACGACAACGGCGATCATGCTTCGGCTCGGAACATTGGGGATCGCACGCTGGAAGACAGGTCTCACTGTCTCATGCAGGTCCGGCTCTCCCGGCTCCTGCGAAACAGCGGCGGCCTTCCGCTCAGGCTCGTGGGCGTGCCCAGTCCCTGTCCAGAGCGTAACTGTCACAACGGCGGTGCCGATGGAGCGCGTAATGTTTTCTATTTTCATCGTCTTGTCCTTTCTTAAGGCAAGGACCGAGCTGATCCTGCCGTCCTGGTTGGCACAAGCCGCTCGACCGTGAGCTCCAGACTCACGGACAGCACCAGCCGGCGTTGGTCATCCCTCACCGCAAGACTGACCTCCCGTTTCCTTGGCAGCCAGTCGCGTCCGAGCTGCACGGCTGTCTGGATCGCCTCGTGTTCGACGGCCTCCAGGCTGTCGAGTTCAAGGCCATCCTCGTCAGGGATGCAGTCCTGGCCCTCATGGAAATCAAAGAAAAAGCTTGGCATCGCATATTCCTGGTAATGGACACGAACTCGCGACTCGGGGTCAGACGATCCCGCCATTGGCCCGCAGCACCTGGCCGTTGATCCAAGCGCCATCGGGCCCCACGAGGAACGAGACGGCGGCAGCGATGTCCTGCGGCTGGCCGAGGCGCTCGAGCGGCGCGAGCTTCGAGAGGCGGTCGATCACCTCCTGAGGCTTTCCGTCCAGAAAGAGCGCCGTCGCCGTCGGCCCGGGCGCCACCGCGTTGACGGAGATGTTGCGGCCGCGCAGCTCATTGGCGAGCACATGCGTCATCGCCTCCACACCAGCCTTCGTGGCCGCATAGACGGCGTAGGTCGGCTGGAAGAGGCCGACGACACTGGACGACAGGTTGACGATCCTTCCGCCAGTGCGTAGCCGACGGGAGGCCTCACGCAGGGTGTTGACGACGCCCTTCAGGTTGACGGCGATTTGACTGTCAACAAGGGCGTCGTCCGCCTCAGCGAGGGACGCCAACCGCATAATCCCGGCATTGTTGACGAGCACGTCCACTCCGCCGAAGGTAGCTTCGGCCGTGTCGAACAGGCGGCTGACCGCGGCTGCGTCGCTGACATCGGCCTGCGCTGTGAGTGCCCTTCCGCCGTTTTGCTCGATCCTCGCCGCCAGCGCCTCGGCTTCAGCCGCCTTGCCGGCGTAGTTGATCACGACCGTGAAGCCATCGCCTGCCAGCCGCTCAGCGATAGCTGCCCCGATGCCGCGCGAAGCCCCGGTGACAATGGCGACTTTGGTGCCGTCCTCGGTCATGGGCTGTCTCCCTTCGTTTGTGACTCAGGCCCCTCTCCGCAAGGCAGAGGTCAGCTCGGCCAAGCGGAACTAAGAATGATCGAGCAGAAGTTCATCCGCTTGTAGGTTGGATCTTTCAGCGCCAGCACGTCTGCCTTCACATTGCCGAACGTCGTCTCAGGTTTCTTGATGATGCCTTGGGCGAAGTGATCGATGATGTTTTCCTTGAAGTTCGCCTCGCGCGGGTGGCACGCACAAACTTCGTTTCGGTGTTCATGTGAGAATTCGTCATAGGCGATGCCGAGCACGTCCATCTCGACGCCCGCTGTCACGAGCGCGATCGTCGGGCGCATGTGCTCGGGGATGCCTGGGGTGGTGTGAAGGGCGATTGCGGTCCAAACGTCCTCGATGTCGCGTTCTGAAACACCGTAACTCTTCATGAACTCGCGGGCCGCGTTGGCTCCGTCGACCTCAAAGCGCAGGTCAGGGCTCGCATGGGCCTCGGTCAGCCCCATGTCGTGGAACATCGCCCCGAGATAGAGCAGCTCGGGATCGTATGGGAGGCCTCGGCGTTCGCCGGTGAGCGCACCCCAGAAGAAGACGCGGCGGCTGTGATTGTAGAGCAGGTCGTCCTCGGTATCCCGCACGAGTTGCGTCGCCGCACGTGCGATCGCGCTGTCGGGGACATGAATACCAGCAATGATCTCGGCCATGGGATGCACTCCTTGTCGAGACAAGGCTTCGCCGTGGCGTGAACCGGCACGCGAGTGACCTTGTCGTTGCTGTTAATAGAACTGCACCGGCCGGCAAATCAGGCTGGAGCGCCGGCGCAAGTCCTGTGTCCTTTGTGGCGTTTGCGGGTCGGGTTGACAACGCGGCTTGACCTGCCGATCAGGACAACGGCACACTGATTTACGCCAGATCGGTAAGGACCAGCGATGGCGGCTCAGACGATTGCAATAGTGATTCATGAGGGCGTCCAGGCCCTCGACGTCGCCGGGCCGGTGGATGTGTTTGCCGAGACCAACGCCTATATCCCGGCGGCGGAGCGATACGAGACGGTGCTGGTCGGCCCCCACCGTGCGCCGCTACGGGCGTCGAACAACATGCAAATGATCGCTGATCTGAGCTTCGAGGAGGCCGCCGGCGGCTTTGACATCCTGCTGGTAGCGGGCGGCCCCGAGTTGCCCTACGCCGCCCCGGATCTGCCGCTGACCGAATGGCTCCGCTTGGCACCGTCACGTGCGAGCCTCTATGGCTCGATCTGTACGGGAGCCTTCGCGCTGGGTCATGCCGGACTGCTCGACGGGCACCGGGTCACCACCCACTGGCAGATTGCCCAGAAGCTCGCCGCGCGTTTCCCGGCCGCCCTTGTCGAGCCGGATCTCATCTATGTCCGTGACGGCCAGCTCGTCACCTCAGCCGGCGTCACGGCCGGGATTGATCTCGCCCTGGCGCTGGTGCGCGAGCGACATGGGCCGGGTGTTGCCTTAGCGGTGGCAAAACGGCTGGTGGTGGTCGCGCAGCGCCAAGGAGGCCAATCGCAGTTCAGCCCCTATTTGACGGCTCCGGCTGATCCGACCTCGCCCATTGCCCGAATTCAGGATCATGTGATGGCGAATATCGGAGGCCGTCACACGCTCGAGTCCCTTGCGGCCCTCGTTGGAATGAGCGCTCGCAATCTTGCACGCCATTTTGTGCAGGAAACAGGTCTCACGCCGCACGAGTTCGTCGAGCGTGCCCGGATTGATTCCGCCCGCATGCTGCTCGAGGGGAGCGATCGTCCGCTCAAGGCGGTTGCGTATGATTGCGGGTTTGGGACAGCGGACCGGATGCGGATTGTCTTCACTGAACGGCTCGGCGTGACGCCGGCCCAGTATCGCGCCAGCTTTCGCCAGGCGAGTCTGACCCGAGAGACAGCTGACGCCACCTAGGTTCCCTCCACGACGCACTGCTTTGACCAAATGGCCTGTGGGTCGGCTTGACCCGAAACGACGTGCATCCGGCCGGAAACGCCGCTCTGTCCGGCCTGCCCTCGCGAACCCAACAGCTTTATGTTGTCCTTAGTAGGGCATGGGTGCAAGCCTTTCGAAGAAGTGCAAGACTCAGGTTCAGCCTTCCCGAGGGACGGGTGGTTCCTGTGAAACTCACCTCCGAGCGATGTCGAACTGATGCTTGAATCGAGCGTCTATCTCAGTCGGAATTCCTAGGCCGTAGGGGCAGAACGAGCGACCGCCTGGGGTAACACGCTCAGCAGCACGGCCCCGTATCGCGCCCTCCCGGTATGGGGTCGTGCTGCACTTTCCACGAGACTTAGCATGCGACCTGGAGTCTCAAAATGAGCACAGCAACGATCCATTATAGCTTCGGGAATGCCGAATTGGTCAGGCCTGTCATCGGTAACTCCTCTGTCAGAATACCTCTCGCACGCCATCCGCTCAGGGGTCTCATCCTCGTCGTCGAGACTGATGCCGCCTTTCGGAACGGCCTCGCTAAGGTCCTCCGGGAAGCCGGCTATGAGGTGCTAACCGCCACGACAGGCGAACAGGCCTTTCACCTTCTCCGTGACAGGCAGCATCCGATCGCCTGGCTGTACACGCGAGCTGACCTGCCAAGCCTGATCGACGGCTGGATCCTGGCTGACCAGTATCGCGACAACCACCCGGACAGGCCTGCGGTCATTGCCGCAAGCGAGGCGAGATTATCCGCGCGAGGCGACCTCGTCCTGAACCAGCCGACAGTGGTCGCCGCGATCGCCGCCATCCGCCGCATCGCCCGGTCGGTGCAGGTTGAGGAGCCGCTCGGGCCCGCCGGAGCCGCCCTGCAGAACCTCGCCGCATAGGAAATTAGGAGGGCAAGATGAAAGAATCGCTTGGATTGAAGCTCATTAAGGCCGAGGGACTGAACGGAGGCACATCAATGACCATCATAAACGGCATCAAGATCCCTGACAGCAAGCTCGCGCATGAGGTGACCGAAATCGTTCGTGACACGGAGTCCGAACTGCTCTTCAATCACTCTACTCGGGTTTATTTTTGGGCCGCTCTGGCAGGAAAGCGAAAAGGCCTCAAGGTCGATCCGGAGCTGCTCTATGCGGGCGCTATGTTCCACGACATCGGCCTCACAGAGAAGTACCGGGAAAGTCAGCTTCGCTTCGAGGTGGATGGTGCAAATGCCGCACGCGACTTCCTGCGAAGCCGCAGCATTCCTGAAGCGGACGTCAAGAAGGTTTGGGACGCAATCGCGCTCCACACGACCCCAGGCATTCCTGAGTTCATGGGTCCAGAGATAGCTTTGATACAAGCGGGAGCGGGCATGGACGTCGCCGGGCGCGGCTATGACGACTTCGCGGACGAACAACGCGAGGCGGTGATCGCCGCCTATCCGCGTGGCAACGAGTTCGAGCACCGGATGATCGATGCGTTCTATCAGGGGATGAAGCATCGGCCTGACAGCACATTCGGCACCATGAACGACGATTTCCTTGCGGAGAAGGATCCGAATTTCCAGCGGCTGAACATCTGCAGCGTCATGCTGAACTCGCGGTGGGTGCACCGGAAATGTCACCGCGACTGAGCATGGCCCGCGAATTGCCTGCTAAGATTGCTTGAATACCACCCAAGCCATTGGCTCCCCTCGAGAGCATCGGGCTGCGTTCCCGTCCGTGTTGTGCTTTCCCTGAGAGGGCCGTCTCTTCTGTGTCAGTCGGGCCATCCTCGTTGATTAGGGGGCATAGGCCTTAGCGTCAGGATAAGGCGACGTGTACCACTGGATAGGCTGAGGTCCTTCGACGGACGATCCACGCTCGGAGGGCTGCTTCGAGTTAGTGCTGGAGACGAAATCTTACTACGGACTTCAGTTCTGCACGTACACGGGATCGTCCGGCGACCTGCACCTGATAAGGCCAGCCTTCAGCATCTGTCCCAGTGCGTCTAGATCGTATTTCGGGCTAGGCTTGGCTTTGCAAGAGTGACATGGTCCGTAGCCTGCACGAAGCTCGATCGGCGCGTGCTGCTCCCCGGGAAAATGCCAATTGGAGCCCGTACGGAACGTGCCGCCGAGAATTCGCAGCATGCCGGGATGAACACCCTTCCCAAAGAGACTGTCGATCAGCTTATTGCCGATGATGGTTATGGCGGACGTCCCTTTCCCGCTACCGGATCCAAGGCCGATGCACAGAGCTGCAGTGAGGCCGATTCACTGTCGAAGGTCCGCAACGGGTGTGCGCCGTGACAAGGCGGCGCTTTCCAGTGGGTGCAATCCCACCCGGCAAATGCTCCAGCCGGAAGCAACCGGAGCAGTCATGGAGGTAACGAAATGGCTGAAGCCTTCGGATAGCGGGTCGCGAATTGGTGACCGCGCGAGTGTGCAGGCCGTAACGTGAGTGAACGCTGAGCAAGCCTCGAAAAGGACGATGTGCAGGCCGACCCGACAACCCTTTCGGGGAAGGCTGATACGGCTGGGTGAATGAGCAAAGAGTACGCCCGGCCGCTGCACCGGGGTAGTGGCGGCAGCATGTACACAAGGAAAGCGCACGCAACACGGGAAGCCCCAGGACGTGGTCAGGGATGATCAACCGGAAGCCCGCGAGGGACAGGCCGGGCGCCCTGGGGTGGCGGAGGGGTCCGTAGTACCGCTGAAGCCAGTCAACGCTGGTCGAGGAAAGGGACCTCAGTTCAAGACAGACGCAGGACGTGGTGAGGGACCTGGAGATTGGGCAACCTATCAACTCCGAAGAGTGTTCAGAAACTGCAGATGGCGTTGCACGCGAAAGCGAAGGCAGAAGCCGGCTACCGCTTTTACGCCCTGTACGACAAGATCAGCCGCGAGGACGTCCTGGCCCATGCCTATGCCCAGTGCCGCTCCAATAAGGGCGCACCGGGTGGCGACGGTCAGGACTTTGCGGACATCGAGGCGTATGGGGTTGAGCGGTGGCTGGGTGAACTGGCGCTTGCGCTCAGGCAGGAGACCTACCGACCGGACCCGATCAGACGCGTGTTCATCCCGAAGGCCAACGGCAAACTCAGGCCGCTGGGTATCTCGACCGTGCGGGACCGGGTCTGCATGACGGCAGCGATGCTGGTGCTGGACCCGATCTTCGAGGCCGACCTTCCACCGGAACTCTACGCCTACCGGTTTGGGCGCAATGCCCAGCAGGCGGTGATCGAGGTGGAAGAGTTGCTGTTCCGGGGCCATCCGGACGTCGTGGACGCCGACCTCGCGGACTACTTCGGGAGCATTCCCCATGCCGAGCTGATGAGGGCAGTGGCGCGCCGGATCGTTGATCGGCGCGTGCTGCACCTGATCAGATTGTGGCTGGACTGCCCCGTGGAAGAGTCCGACACACGAGGACGGACGACGCGGACAACGGAGGCGCGCGATCAACGGCGTGGCATCCCGCAGGGCTCGCCCCTCTCACCCTTATTGGCCAATCTGTACATGCGCCGGTTTGTGCTGGGATGGAAGAAGCTCGGGCTGGAGCACAGCCTCGGCAGTCGCATCATGACCTATGCGGACGACCTCGTGATCCTATGCAGGAAGGGTAAGGCCGAAGAGGCCTTGCACCGGCTGCGCGAGATCATGGGCAAGCTGAAGCTGACGGTGAACAAGGAGAAGACGCGCATCTGCAAGGTGCCGGACGGGGAGTTCGACTTCCTGGGGTACACGTTCGGGCGGATGTATTCGGCGAGAACCGGCCAGGCGCGCCTGGCGCAACGGCCCTCGAAGAAGAGCATCCGGCGCGTGGTCGAGAAGATCCACGCGCTGACCGCCCGAGCGGGAACATGGCAAGAGACCACAGTGCTGGTGTGCAAGTTGAACCGCACGCTCCGCGGATGGGCGAACTACTTCTCAGTAGGCACCGTCAATCCGGCGTATCGGGCGCTCGACTCCTACACAGCGGTGCGGTTGCGCTGGTGGTTGCGTTCCAAGCACAAGGTCAGGCGACGCAAGGGCGGGGCTTATCCTCTCTCGCACCTTTACGGGCACTTCGGGCTCGTACGCCTGAGCCGGCTTGGGCACGACGTGCCGTGGGTGAAGGCGTGAGGTCTTGTCCGAGAGCCGGATGCGGGAGATCTGCATGTCCGGTTCGATGAGCGGGGTGTGGAAACGGAGCTACGGCTCGGCTAGTGAGGCACCGCCAGGCGAAAGCGGCGGAAACAGATAGGCCGATCCTACCGCCACCGCGCCACACCTCGACTCTACCAGGGAGCCGAGATTCCCCTGCCCTTCAGGAACGTCCGCTTAGCCCTCGGATGCTGACTAAACTACGGGCCTTGTATCCGATCCGCTTCCTGATCGTTTCCTTCGGACCATCGGATGGAGACGACATGGACAGCATCAAGGATAAGGTTGCCCTGGTGACAGGAGCCTCCCGCGGGATCGGGCGAGCCATCGCGATCGCCTTGGCAAGAGCCGGAACAAACGTCGTGGTGAACTACCGGGCGAGCGCTGGCGAAGCCGCCACTGTGGTCGGCGAGATTGAAGGTCTCGGACGGCGGGCTCTGGCGGTCCAGGCCGACGTGACCCAAGCCCCGGAGGTGGTCCGCCTGGTCGAGCAGGGCTCCTCCGCACTCGGGCCCATTGCCATCCTAGTCAATAATGCCGGGATCACCCGGCCGCAAGCCACCGAGGAGGTGACCGAGACGGACTGGAACGACATCCTGCTCGCCAACCTCACCTCGGCCTTCCTGGTCACGCAGGCCGTTCTGCCGGGGATGTGATCAGCCGGCTGGGGCCGGATCATCAACCTGTCCTCTGTGGCCGCCCAGAGCGGCGGTGTGGTCGGCCCGCATTATGCCGCCTCGAAGGCCGGGCTGATCGGGCTCACCCACTCCTATGCCTCCCGCTTCGCCCAGCACGGCATCACTGCCAACGCGATCGCCCCGGCCCTGGTCGAGACGGATATGATCCGCGACAACCCGAACGTCCGTCCAGACCTCATTCCGGTGGGGCGGTTCGGGGCTGTCGATGAGGTCGCTGAGGTGGCGGTCATGCTGGCCCGCAACGGCTATGTGACCGGCCAAACCCTCAACGTGAATGGCGGCTGGTACATGAGCTGAGGTCAGGGAAACAGTGGCCGATAATGGGATTGCGGGCGGGACGCGCTCAGGGAGTAGATTGCAGGGCGGCGATGGTCTGTCGCACGCCGTCCCGCAGCGGCGTGACCGAGCCCCCGAACACGCGCTCGAACTTGGACGTGTCCATCACGAACGGCTGCTCGAACTGGTAGAGTACCTCACGGGCCTCGCGGATCTGGCGATTGAACAGGCCGGCCAACGTCATCATCCCGCGTCCGAGCCGCCGCATCCGGGGCGGCTGGTCCAGAGCCTCGAACACCTCGCTGATGAAGGTCCGGCCCGTCACCGGCGGGCCGCTCGGAATGTGCCAGACCTCGCCCCAGGCGCG
The DNA here is from genome assembly GCF_013307435.2 of Microvirga terrae. Classification (NCBI taxonomy): domain Bacteria; kingdom Pseudomonadati; phylum Pseudomonadota; class Alphaproteobacteria; order Hyphomicrobiales; family Methylobacteriaceae; genus Microvirga; species Microvirga terrae. Next base: position 116,113 of record NZ_CP102847.1, on the reverse strand, counting down.
GGCATTCGTCCCGAGAGTCACCAGACCGCGGGCAAAGTCCGGCAGGTAGCTGAGGGTGTGAGGCGCATCCAATGACCCGAGCCAGGACGCCGTCTTTCCCTGCAGGGCCGGCTCGATCACCAGCAGGTTGGCGGCGGAGTTGGCATGCGGTCCATAGAAGTCCGAGCCGCGGCCGATCGCGACGCCAACCCGGCCGCTCGTGTGGGCGGCCAGAAACGTCTCTTCCAGGCGGGCCCGCAGCTGCCCCTTGGGGCCGCTTGCTTGGCGCGGGCTGTCCTCGGTCATCAGACCGCTCGAGGGACCGTACATGTAGAGGTTGTCGACCACCACCAGAACGGCATCGGCGGCGGAAGCAGCCGCAATCACGCTCTCGGTCATCGCCGGCAGGACCTGCTGCCACTGTGCATAGGGCACGTTGGCCGCGTGGTAGACGACCGCTGCGTCCCGGCAAGCCTTGCGAACCTCGTCGGCTCGCAGGATGTCGGCCGTGACGGCCTCGACGCCTTTGGGCCATGGGTCAGGGGCTTTGCGGCTGACCGCCCGCACGCGTCGGCCCTGGCGGGCCAGCTCGGCCACGAGGGCCCGGCCGGCACCGCCGGTGGCGCCGAGGACAACGTGGTAGCCTCCTGTCTCTGCCACGATCTCCCTCCTCTCGAGAACGACCGGACCTCATAACAACACGTCCTGCATCCCGCCGTAAGGACGTTCCTCAGGCGCTGGGCTCACTCCCAGCCTGCCGGGGCACGGGAAGGTGGCAGGCTTTCTCCCTCAAGAACTCTGCACTTTGCACCTGCCCTCCCCTTCCCTCTCCTCTCCACCTACCGTGAATACCTTTTGGGTCAGCCGACAGTCTCCCATCTCTGCTCTGATGCTGATCAAGGCGGCGTAGGGTTTCTGCGGACGAGGATCGGAAAACCTCAGATGAGGGGGCCCGGCCCGTTTCAAAGGTCACGCTTCGACGCAACTGCTAAGTAATTGAGCTATCACGACGAAGCCAGGGTAATGGAAGCTAATTCGCCACTAGCTACGATCTGGTGAATAGGTGTGAGCTGTTTTGTCGGGCTGCATTGTGAGCCACTCTATCTGAGGCCTCATTATGGGCACGTATGTGGATCCCTGGGTGGCTGAAGGACCTCAGAAGTCCTTGTTTTAAGCCATTTTAGTGCGATTGAGGGAAGCCCTGCCCTTTCCGGGTGGTAAACGAAATCGCTCACCGATTGTCTACAAACGATCGGTTGCTCATGATCGCAGATTATGTACAAAGGGCTGTATGGAGGTCAGGAATGCCGGAATCTGACGAACTCTCGCCCGATGCAGCAGCGGAAATCGTCGGCATGTCACGAGTGATGCTGCTACACGGTCTTAAAGTCGGGAGCATTAAGAGCCTCAGACACGCTGACGTAATCGCCTTCAAAGAGCGCTACCAGCGAGAGCGGGAAGCCATGGCCGAGTTCAGCCGTCTGATCGATGAAGAGGCCATGGCCGCATCTGACCGACAGAGCGAAGACTGACCATGGCTCCCTCCCCTGCACGTGGCCTGATAGGCTACGCCCGCGTCTCGACTGAGGAGCAGGCAACTGATGCCCAGCTCGATGAGCTGAGGGCGGCCGGCTGCGAGGTCATCCATCAGGAACACGGCTCTGGTGCCTCCCGGGCCCGGCCAGTACTCTCGCGACTTCTGCGTGAGATCAGGAAGGATGAGGTCCTCGTGGTCGTCCGGCTCGATCGCCTGGCACGATCGGTGAGCCATCTCCTTGAGGTGATCGAGGGCCTCGAAGCACGGGGCGCTCACTTTCGTTCCCTCCGGGATCCGATCGACACGAGCACGCCCCAAGGTATGTTCTCTCTTCAGGTCCTCGGCGCCGTCGCCCAGCTCGAGCGGTCGCTGATCTCCGAGCGTACGAAGGCTGGCGTGCGGGCGGCGAAGGCCAAGGGGAAGAGGCCTGGCAATCCAGGCCTGCGGGAGGGCCGACCGGAAGCGATCCGCAAGACGGCCCTCGCTCGTGATCGGGTCTATCTCGGCGACCTGCTGACGGCGGCCGATTCATTTCTGCCTGTAGTCCGTCAGATGCGGCCGGATCATTCGTGGCAGGATGTCGTCCAGGTGCTGAATGCACGAGGCCAGCGCTGGACGGATCAAAGCCTCCGGAGGGCGATCAAGCGATTGATCGCCGAGCGGATGGCCGAGCCGGAGTTGTTACGGAAAGCCGGAAGAAGGCCGCCAGACGACCGCATCATGACCCTGATTGCCGGTATTGCGATCTCTAACCCGAACCTTACCCTGCGTGAGATCGGCGCTCAGCTGGAAGGGATGCGAGAGCGGACGCCTCGTGGTGGGCGGGAATGGAAAGCGAGCTCGGTCAAATTCCAGCTCGATCGGGCCCGCAAAATTGGCCTCGCAGTCCCTGAAATCCAGTGATCTCGCCGATGTCACCGAATTTTGCTATCGAAGTGCGACAGAATTCCCTCTTGTTCCACCCTGTGTAGATCATCATGACCTGCGGGCAGGTCGTGGGCAGGTCGTGGGCAGGTCGTGGGCAGGTCGTGGGCAGGTCGTGGGCAGGTCGTGGGCAGGTCGTGGGCAGGTCGTGGGCAGGTCGTGGGCAGGTCAAATTGATCCACCAGCCCGGATCCGATAGCCGCGCTTTTGCTTCCGTCTGAGCCAGTTTTCAAGGGATTCGACCGCCCTACCCTCGTTTTCATGCAGCTCAACACGCCGGCGGCCGGGTTTTCCGATGCGGCCCCACTCGCGGACCAAGGTGGCGTCGCCGAACAGGCTGGGCTCGATCGCGAGCACGTAAAACCGGCTCATGTTCTGAGTGGGATCACGGTGGTCGAGGACGACGAGATTGAGCTTCTCAAACATGAACCCCAGTCTCAACATCGTGGGACCGGAGTCTAATCAAGGTTTGGAATCTTTCACAGCCTAGGCATCAAACATCTGAATCGGTCATGCCCTTGGCCTCTAGGCGGGCGAGGCGGTGTTGGGCGACGATCTTCCTTAGCCGATCGTGAGCTTTCTCTTTATCAAAGCGATCAGGGAGGCGCCTGATCCAGACATTGATGCCCTTCTCAAGCTTTTCCCCGTCGCCCTTTTCAAGCTTGTCGGCGAGATCATCGAGTACTCGGATAAATGCCGCCCTCGCGAGATCGTCTCTCAGCGGGACGCCCGCTTTCCTGAGGTTCTTTTTGTATTTAAGCGATGCATCGAGCTGCTTGTTAGCTTTATATCGGTTGTATCGACGTCCCATCGTCACCTCCATGAGATGGACTAGGAGACGGCGGAGTGATGCAAGAAACAAATGTCCCGGCTATCTATCGAGGACAAATGTCCAGGACACAGTTTCCTGTATTATTATGTTTGAGTGTCCCGGACATGATGTCCAAGACAGGCAATTTGTGCCCAAGCCAGAGACCCTCAGGGAACGCTTCTGGGAGAGGTTAACAAGAGGCTTTCTGACACCGTTGTTGTCAGCTGACAACAGCGACCTCGGAACTCCGTTAACAGTTTGTTAGGAGTAAATCGCTTGCCGCAGTGAGCGAATCGTGGCTGTATCCCGAGACGGCAAATAACTGTCAGACTGATTTTTGCCGTACCGGGATAAGCCAATGACGCAGCAAGCGGTACAGACGAAGCAAGAGCACGAGAGTACGTCAGGGCGGATAGCCCGGCATGCCAGCGTGCTTTCCAGTCAATTACATCAGCTCGGACACGCTCTATTCCCACCGACAGCGAGCAAGGGCCTGAGGTCGTTCTCGTCTGGTGATGCCGCGAAGTTTCTAGGCGTCTCCGATGGATACCTGCGTCAGCTCTCAATTGATGGACTTGGCCCCATGCCGACAATCGGTACCGGCGGCCGTCGTTCGTACACGCTCGGGCAGATCAATGCCATGCGCGACTACCTCGCTAGCGCCCGGCCGAAAGAGGCTCTGAGCTTCAAGCTTGGTCGGCAGCCTGGAGACAAGCTGCAGGTGATCGCGGTCACGAACTTCAAAGGCGGCTCGGCAAAGACGACCACAGCTCTTTATCTCTCGCAGTACCTCGCCCTCAGGGGTCTGCGGGTGTTAGCGATCGATCTGGATCCACAGGCGTCTCTTTCGGCCATGTTTGGCTACCAGCCCGAGTTCGACATTGGCGAGAACCAGACCCTCTACGGGGCGATCCGGTACGACGAGGATCGCAGACCGATGGCCGAGGTCATTCGCAAGACCTACTTTGACGGCCTTGACCTCGTGCCCGGCAACTTGGAGCTTATGGAATTCGAGCACCATACGCCTCGGGCGATGCTCGAGCGGAATGTGCGTGGACACGATATTTTTTTCAGGCGTGTTCAAGGGGCGATCGATCAGGTCGAAACTGACTATGACGTTGTCGTTATCGACTGTCCTCCACAGCTCGGTTACCTGACGCTTGGTGCCCTGAACGCCGCGACGGCGATGTTGATCACGGTCCATCCCCAGATGGTCGACGTAGCCTCCATGAACCAGTTTCTCCTGATGACGTCCGAATTAATCTCCGTCGTCGAGGAGGCTGGCGGCAAACTCGATCATGACTTCATCAGGTATGTGATCACTCGGCACGATCCGCACGACGTCCCAGAGACACAAATCGTCGCCCTGCTCCGCAACTTGTTCGGCGAGGACGTCCTCAAGGCGACCGCCTGGAAGTCAACGGCCATCGCGAATGCCGGGCTCACGAAGCAGTCACTCTATGAAATAGAGCGCAGCTCAGTCGGCAAAGCTGCCTACGACCGGGCATTGGAGTCGGTCGACACCGTGAATGCGGAAATCCTGGGATTGATCAGAGGGGCATGGGGCAGATGAGCAACAAGCGCATGGACGCAATCCGGTCGATCCTGACCTCTTCGCCGGCACCGACCGAAAACATGTTGTCAGCTGACAACAAGCCGGCCCCGTCGCCTCGGGTTTCCTCCGGTTCGGTCCGGGCCATGAAGGAGACGTTCTCCAATGCCGAACGTGAAAACGACGACTTGCGAGCAAAGCTAGCCGCCGCCGTAGTTGTTCAGGAGATTGATCCGAGCCTTATCGACCCGTCGCCGATTGCTGACCGCTTCCGCGAGGACGGCGACGCTGGTTTTGAAAACCTCAAGGCATCGATCAGTCAAAGAGGGCAGGAGGTTCCAGTCCTGCTGCGGCGTCATCCATCAATCGACGGTCGATATCAGAGCGCCTATGGCCATCGCCGCATACGGGCTGCTCGCGAGCTCGGCATACCCGTCCGTGCTGTCGTAAGAACTCTGTCAGATGAGGATCTCGTAGTTGCTCAAGGTCTTGAGAACTCAGCCCGACAGGATCTCAGCTTTATCGAAAGGGCAGTTTTTGCAGCCCGCCTTGAGGAGGCTGGTCACGAAAGGATCGTTGTACAAGATGCATTGTCCGTAGATCGCGCCGAGGTGTCGAAGCTGGTTTCCGTCGCAAAGGCACTGCCGGCGGACATCATTGAGGCGATCGGCCGGGCCCCAAAGATCGGGCGCCCGCGCTGGCAGACTTTGGCCGATGCCTTGGGAACTCCGGCTGCCCTGAAAGCGGTGCGAGCGGCAATCAAGGCAGACAGCTTTTCTGAGAAAGATACGGACGCACGATTCGTCGCAGTCCTCTCGGCAGCGACCGAGCAGCCGAAGAAGGCTACGGACGGGGCGCGGGTCATTACCGCATCAGGTCGGAAGGTCGCGAAGGTCGCCCAGAGCGGCCGCGGTCTAAAGATCGATATCGACAAAGGATTTGACGCGGATTTCGCGTCATTCCTTGTCGATCAACTCCCAATCCTTGCGGAGGCGTATGCCAAGGCAAGGGAGGAGGGGACTTCGTGATGTAAGCAGGCAAAGCAAAAGGTCTCAAGGTCGGCAAACCTTGAGACCTTTGGAACCTCACCACAGGGTGGCAAAGGATTAGTCACGCAATTCTTATCCCCCCTGATGAATCGAGTGTCAAGCACCTGATTCGGTGAACGCTCTCGCTTTGCCCTCAGACAGGAGGGTAGGGTGCAATTCGCATCATCAGGAGGCCGGCGGCTGAGGCATGCCGCTTTGGCCGTGAAGAAGCTTGCCTTAGAGGCGGGCCGTACAGTCACGCGCAATGAGCTCTCGGCCGCTGCCAGAGACGCCGAGAAGGCGCTTGGATTACGGCCAGCTCAGCGTCAGGTCCTTGACGAAATTGTGGGCTGCTGGGGCGAGCAGGAACTCGATCGGCTGCTGGTCTGGCCATCGAACGAGCATCTGGTTGCAAGGACAGGCCTCACAGAGAGGGCAATCCGCCGCATCGTGTGCGAGTTGGTCGACCTTGGGCTTGTCGTCGCGAAAGACTCGCCTAATGGCAAACGCTATGCGGTCCGCGATCTGGCCGGGACGATCATCGACGCATTCGGCTTCGACGTGACGCCGGTCTACGCGAGGCGAGGGGAGTGGACCGCAAGGATCGCCGAGCAGAAGGCCGCACGAGAGATCCGCAAACGTGCCTACGACGAAGTCACGATTGCCCGTCGCGCGACTGCGGAGGCTATCTCTGCCCTCACTCAACATTTCCCAGCGCTCGATAGGTCTGATCTGGAAGAACGCTACGCCGAGCTGATGGCCAGGACGCCGGCGAGGTCGACGGCTGGGCTGCCTGGCGGCCTGCTGCAGGACTGGCAGAACCTCCGAGATCTCTCAGAGAGGTGCTTCTACGAGACCGGGACTGCCGGACTCAGAGTCAGCCACAAAGAAACAATCAAAGAATCCCTTAGAGTACCTTGTACAAACGGCTTTCCGAAGAAAGCTGAGGTGGTTCTGCCAAAAGAACGACCGGCAGAGCACCTATCACCGGCATTGATCGTTGAGGCTTGCCCCACGGCCACCGACTACGGGAAACCGATCCGCAACGTCGACGACCTCGTCGGGGCAGGCCGGTACCTGCGGGCCTCGCTCGGCGCGCACGAGAGCGCCTGGAACGAGGCCGTGGCTGAGATCGGACCTGTGTCAGCGGCCGCGGCGGTCATCTACGTCTTGCAGCTCTACGACGATGACGTGTCGGCTGGGGCAAACCGGATCAAAAATCCGGGCGGCTATTTCAGGGCGCTTGTCCGCATGGTCAAAGCTGGCAAACTCAACCTTGAGGTCGAGCTCTTGGCGATGAGGCGACGGAGGATGAGCTAGAGTATCGGACGGTTTGGCGGAACCACCCGGCTCCCGCTTCTGCCCAGGGGAGAGGAGCGGGGCATCGTGGATCCGCCTTCTGGTCCGATGCTCTAGAGGCGGGGAGGCAGGTCAGCAATGACGATTTCTTCGTCGTCGATGCGCTTAACTTGCTGTCTGGTGCCGTCACAGACAGCGGGGCCCATGTAATGCACCGGGACACCCAAGGCAGGGGCTTCAGCGATAGCGATCAGGCCGACGTTTCGGATTGCTTCTGCGTTCTCGCAGGCGCATTCGAAGAGCTTCATGTGCGCAGTATACTCTGGATAAGGGATCTGTTGAGCCTTGATTTTGTTCTCTATTCGTTCTGAAAGAGAAGGAGCGTGGATCAGGATTGTCTCAGCTCGTACCCCTTCGTCATCGTCCGTGTGGGCTGCTCGCTATACGGCCGCAATGGTGCGAACAGATTGTCACGTCTGGCTGCGAAGTTTGGGCCGGAGATCGGAATGGATGACCTGCTCAAGCGGTTGGCGCTGGACTGCCCTTGGCGACGGGAGCCCGGTCGACGGCCGCCAGGCAAATATGATCCGAAATGTGGAGCGAGGTTCACCGACCGAGACGGACCGCCTAAACCTCTGGACTTGCCGCCTCCGATGCGGAAGCTGAAAGTGATCCCGGGAGGGAAGGGGTGATGTCAATGTCAGAAAGAATCCGCAAGTTTCTCACATTGCCCCTGCTGCTACTCGCGTCCTCGGCCTGGGCACAGGAGCCCGAGCTGCTCGCTGACGTGCCGTCTGCCGAGGCGGCTGGCTTTCAGATCATCGACATGGGGGCTCGGCCGTCTGAGGAATACAGCGATCTGGTCCGCCGGCTCGTCGCCGACTACGCCCGATCACATGGCGTCGATCGCCCCGTGAGGTCCTCCTGGGCCCCGATCACGCTGCCGAGCGGTCAGATCCTGCTTGCCGTCTGGCCGCTGGGCGCCGAGTTCGACAGCCCAGACCCGCGGGGCGGGCACCTACTCGTCTATGCAGTGCAGGGGAGGGTAACTGAACTAGTGAAAGAAGTTCCGGCGATGGCTGTTGGCATGAACGCCCGCGGCGATCTCGCGACGATCTATGAGACCGGGTTTGGCGTGTTCCGGTGGTCCGGAAACACGCTTCAGGAGATGCCTTGAGTGACCTGGACGCCGTAACCCGAGCGCTCGAGATCAGAGACCAGGTCATCAAGATCATCGATGGATGTGCGGAGAACCAGGTTGCCGCAACCGGAATGTGAGATGCGGGCCGGGTAATCGCCTTGCCGGCGTAGCTCGAAGGCGACCGACTTTGCCGCTTCCGTTTCGCAATACAGAAAGGCGAGCCCACAGGTGATCTCGGTCCAGAAATCCACCGCTGACATCAAACAAGCTCCGCGAGAACGTCGTCATCAAGGCGCTGCAGGCGGCGCCGCTCGATGTCTTCTTCTTCAATTCTCAGGATTGCTTCCGCGGCCGCTTTGAGTGATTTGGCATCGCCGCACCGGCCATCCGGGCGAATGGGCCACCACCAGTCTTTGCTGTCTCTCCAGCTGCCGGTGCGGTCAGTCTGCTCGACTTTGATCGCGATGCCAATGCAGTGACCTGAGCGATCGAGAATGTAGTAGCCAGACCTCGCGGCGAATGCGGCATCGGGCTCGTGCGATGGCAATTTAGCGGCCAAGCGCTCGTACCGAGTGACGTGACGCTCACGCAGATTGATCAGCTCCCAGCACCTCAGGTACGCGCCATTGCGCCAGTTAAAGGCCCCAGTCTCGTCTTTGAGAGCTAGCTCATCCCGCGCTTTCTCGACAATTTTCTCGCCGACCGCGAGGCTCTTCCGGATCTCCTCTGCGGACCGGACCGCCCACTCGTGCAAATCAAGATCGTGCCCCGGCCGGGCGAATGCTCTTCCATCGCAAAATGACCGCATCAGACGCTCTCCTCAAAGCTATCTGGATTCTGATGCGACCTGACGCAAGGGACCATACACGCGGTGTATGATCTCTGATTTGTTTCTCGTCTGCGGTCATGGCCCTGTCGACCATCGCTGACCAGAAGTCTGCAACGACGTGATCAATGCACTTGCGACACCCGCCCCAGGATTGCAGACTCGTAGTTGCCTTAGGAGCAGCCAGACCCACTTAATTCAGGCTAAATCCGATTTACTCCCGCTCAAACCCATGTGATACTAACACAGATCCGATTGGCTAACGAAAGACCGTGGCGCATGGACCGGTGGGTATCCGTTGAAGAGATTGCTGGATACCTGGGTGTCAGCAAGGACACCGTCTATGGATGGATATCCAAGAAGGACATGCCAGCGCATAAAGTAGGAAGGCTCTGGAAATTTAAAACTGACGAGGTCGACAATTGGGTAAGGATCGGCAAAGCATCTGACGACTGGTTCGAACCAACACCAGAAAAACAGATCTCGCACAAAAGAAAGTAAGCTGGGGGCAAGAAAGAGGATGAATGATGTCGCATGCATCGACCTTTTCTGCGGTGCAGGAGGGCTTACCCACGGCTTGAAATCAGAAGGAATACAGGTCGTTGCGGGAATAGACGTGGATGAAGCATGCCGGCATCCATACACGACAAACAACGCTGCTCTCTTCATCAACGAAGACGTGGCACGCATTTCGCCGAAGCAGATCAACGAACTCTTTGGCGATGCCAAAATCCGCGTGTTAGCAGGCTGTGCTCCCTGCCAGCCCTTTTCGACCTATGCTCAGCGATATGATGTCGTCGGGAGTCCTCGATGGGGGCTGCTCTACCAGTTCGCCCGCTTGATCAAGGGGACCCGGCCCGACTTGGTCACGATGGAAAACGTTCCATCCGTTACCAAGCATGCGGTGTTCGATGATTTCATCGCGGCGCTTACGAGGATGGGGTACTACGTTCATCAGAGCGTAGTCGACTGTTCGCTCTATGGACTGCCACAAAGCCGTCGGCGCACGGTGTTGTTGGCATCCCGGCTCGGTCCAATCGAGTTGATCGCACCTAGCCATGGAAAGCTGGCGACCGTTCGTAGGGCCATTGGGAAGCTTCCACCAATTCCCCACAGTGGATCGGATCCGCAGGATCGGCTGCACACGTCAGCGAAGCTCTCGGATCTGAACGTCAAGCGAATTCGCGCCTCGCTTCCGGGAGGAACTTGGCGAGACTGGCCGAAGCGTCTCATTGCCGAATGCCATCGGCGTGAGACCGGCCACACCTATCCGGGGGTGTACGGTCGCATGGTTTGGGACGAGCCTGCCCCGACGCTCACAACCCAGTTCTACGGATTCGGAAGCGGACGCTTTGGACATCCCGAGCAGGATCGAGCAATCTCGTTGCGTGAAGGAGCAATCCTCCAGGGCTTTCCAAAATCGTACTCCTTCGTACCCGAAGGGGCTCCCGTTCACTTCAAAACGTTGGGACGGATGATTGGGAACGCCGTGCCCGTGACTCTCGGAAAGGTAATCGGTCAAAGCATCGTGGCACACCTCGAGATGAAGACCGAGAAGCCAAGAGAGAAGGGAGCAACCAAGGATGCCGCGCGTAAGTCCCTCGTCGCCTGATGCCAGCCGACGGATGGCCCGCGTGCGTCAGAAGGGCACCCGAGCAGAGATCGATCTGCGAAGGGCTCTCCATGCCAAAGGTCTTCGTTACCGCTTGCAAGTGCCTCTGTTGACCAAACCCAGGCGTGTCGTTGACGTCGTATTTCCTACGGCCCGTGTCGCCGTCTTTGTAGACGGTTGTTTTTGGCATGGATGCCCCGAACACGGATCATGGCCGAAGAGCAACGCCGACTTCTGGCGGGACAAGATCGAAACGAACCGTATGCGAGATGCAGATACCGACAGGCGCCTAGAAGCACAGGGCTGGAGGGTCGTTCGGGTTTGGACGCACGAAGATGCCAGGGAGGCAGCCGAACGGATTGCCCAGATCGTCAACGAACAAAAGAAAGTGGGAGCGGTCCGTGACGATCACAGCCGATGAAATCATAACCCAGGTATCTCATCACACGATCCCAGAGCCTGGACAGTTAGTCGACGTTCGTCGACGACAGTGGATCGTTTCGGAAGTTGACGGCGGCACGATTGCACCCGGGATGCCTGAGCGGCATCTCGTGCGGCTCGCCTCAATCGACGAAGATGCGCTCGGCGAAGAGATTGAGGTTGTCTGGGAGCTCGAGCCGGGCGCTCAGGTCATTGAGCGTGCCGGTCTTCCTCGCATGACTGGACTGGACGAGCCCACGACGCTGCAAGCGTTTCTCGACGCAGTCCGATGGGGCACAGCGACAAACGCGGATCGCGGCTATCTACAGGCGCCATTCCGCAGCGGCGTCAGCATAGAAGACTATCAGCTGGATCCGCTCGTGCGAGCGATCGATATGGCGCGCACCAGTCTGCTGATCGCTGACGACGTGGGCCTCGGGAAAACCATTGAGGCTGGGCTCGTCGTCCAGGAGATGCTCCTGCGTTACCGCGCTCGGACCGTCCTTGTGCTCTGCCCCGCCTCATTGCAGGAGAAGTGGCGGACCGAGATGCAAGAGAAGTTCGGACTCGAGTTCCGAATCGTCGATACAGAGTACGTCAAGCGACTGCGTCGGGAACGAGGCCTGCACGCAAATCCATGGACGTCATTTCCCCGGCTCATAACGTCGATGGACTGGGCGAAGCAGGGCGAAGGCCTGCGTCTGCTTCGGGATGCACTGCCACCACACATTAGCCATCCGCGGAAGTTCGATCTGCTGATCATCGACGAAGCCCATAACGTTGCGCCTACCGTCGGCCGCTATGCCGTTGAAAGCCTCCGAACACGGCTGGTCCGACTTGCGGCGCCACATTTCCAGCACAAGCTGTTCCTGACGGCCACGCCACATGACGGCTACACGGAGTCTTTCACCGCGCTCCTCGAACTCCTGGATGATCAGCGATTTGCTCGGAACGTCCTGCCCGTTGACCCGCAGCTCGCCAGAGTCATGGTCCGTAGACTCAAGAGCGACCTCGTCGACGCCAATGGCAAACGCATATATCCCGAGAGGCGACTGGAAGCGCTCCCGATCGAGTATTCCGATGAAGAGAGGAATGCTCGCAAGCAATTGGAAGAGTACATTAAAAGTCGTGAAGGGGGGGCTGATGGTGGGCGCGCCGCCGATCATTTCGTCCACCAGCTGCTGCGCAAGCGGCTGTCTTCGTCCTCCGCGGCATTCGCCGCGACATTGGAACGACATATCGCGACGATCGAAGGCTGGGCGTCGAGCCAGCACGCCCGGAAGAAATTCGACGATCGCATCCTCCGTCGCGCCATAGCGAAGACCGAGGAGGACTATGCAGACGATGTTCAGCGGGAGGCAGCCGAAGCAGAAGCAATCGAGGAGGCCGGCAAGCATGTCCGGCCAGCGACTGACGAAGAACGTAGAATGCTCGACCAGTTGCGCTCTTGGGCGCAGCAGGCGGCTCGTCGGACCGACGCAAAAGCTGATGCCGTGCTGGACTGGCTGGCCAAGCACCTGAAGGACGGTGACCGGTGGACGGGCAAACGGGTGATCCTATTCACCGAGTACCGTGCCACTCAGCAATGGATGCAAGAGATTCTAGCGGCTCATGGCTTTGGCGGTGACCGATTGGCATTGATATACGGCGGTATGGATCCGAAGGAACGCGAGGCGGTGAAGGCCGCGTTCCAGGCCAGTCCTTCGGAATCCCCTATGAGGATCTTGTTGGCGACGGATGCGGCATCGGAAGGCATCGACCTCCAGAACCACTGCCATTTGCTGATCCACCTTGAGATCCCCTACAACCCGAACGTAATGGAGCAGCGGAATGGCCGTATCGACCGCCATGGGCAACGCTCCAACGAAGTCATCATCTGGCACCCGGTGGACGCCGAAGGTGGACACGGCGAGGATATTCTGCGTGCACTTCGAAAGCTGGATGCGATGCGTGCCGACATGGGCAGCGTGAACCCAGTCATCGCACCTCAGTTGCCGGACCTCCTTGAGGGCCGCCGCCGCGATCTCGACACACGAGTGGCTGAAGCGCGGATAGAGAAGTCCCGCCGCTTCGTAAAGGTCGAGCGCGATCTTCGGGACCGTGTCGCTAAACTCCACGAAAGGCTGAATGAGACGCGGCGCGAACAGAGCCTCCTTCCGGATCACATCGAACGGGCCGTGCGGACAGCTTTGCGTCTCGCGGACAAGCCCAACCTCGAACCCGTATCGCTGCCTCAAGCGCCAACCGGGACTGTCTTTCGCATGCCGCCCCTGTCCGGGTCCTGGTACCGGTGCCTTGAGGGGCTCGAACATCCCTACACCCGAAAGATCCGGCCTATCACCTTTGACCACGAGGTCGCCAAGGGGCGAGACGATGTCGTTCTCGTGCACCTGAACCACCGTCTGGTCCAGATGAGCCTACGCCTCCTACGGGCCGAGATCTGGGCGCATGATGACGTGAAAAAGCTCCACCGAGTGACGGTGCGCTCCCTTCCAGACGGGCAGATTGAGGGGCCTGCCGTGGTCGTGATGTCGCGGCTCGTCGTGACCGGTGGGAACCACCACCGCCTGCATGAGGAGCTTACCGAAGCAGGGGGATACCTGCGCGATGCTGGCTTCCGGCGGGAGGACAGAGTCACGGAACTTCGCCAATGGCTGGAGAAGTCGCGGCCTGCGGCCCTTTCGAATCCGACTTTCGAGGCCTTGCGGACCCGCTTCGATAAGCAGCGCGACTCCATTCTGGCCGCCGTGGAAGTTCGTTCGAAGGACCGGTTGCGCTTCCTCGGGAACACGATCGAGACCCGGAAGCGAAAGGAGTCCGGCGACATTCGCCAAGTTCTAGACGATCTCGAACAGGCGCTGAGGGCGGAGATCGCTGCGGAACAGCAGCCACAGCAGCTGTCACTCTTCTCCGAAGATGAACGCACTCAGCTCAAACGCGACCGAGCCGCTCTGGAAGCACGCTTGGCCAGGATCCCGAACGAGCGGGAACAGGAACTGTTGGCAATCGAGGAACGGCACTCGAACGTGGTTGAGCACACCTTCCCAGTGGCCATCGTGCTGCTGGTGCCGAATTCCCTCGCGACGGAGAAGCGCGGATGAGCAACGATCACGAGTGGCTGAATCTCATTGAAGTCTCGGGACCTTTCTTGGCTGTCCCTGTACTGAGGGATATCTTTCCCCAAGGCCTCGATGCTTTGACTTCCAGTCGCCCGCAGCGGCTACGCCGCACGTACGAGGAATGGCGGGACGCGGTCGACGTGGACGACGTCGACCTGCCGGCCCTGCACGTGGCCTGGATCGATGAAGTGCTGGTGACCGCGCTGGAGCTGGACGACACCGTACTGCGTCGAGGTGCCAGTCTCCTCGAACGCCTGACCATCTCAATGCCTGAACACGGCGTTACGGTCGCGCCCGATATCGTGGTCGTGAATCCCACCAATGGTGACGAACCGCTTCTGGTCATGCACGTGTACGAGCCGGATGCCGATCTTGATGCGACCCGACGCTTCGATGGTCTTGCGACCACACCGGGCGATCGGATGGTCTCGCTGCTGCGTGCGACGGGGTGCCCAGTCGGCATCGTGACGAACGGCGAACGGTGGATGCTCGTCCATGCGCCCACTGGCGCCGTCGCAGGCTTTGCGAGTTGGTACGCACGGCTCTGGGGGCAGGAACCGGAAACCCTACGGGCGTTCGCCAGTCTGCTGGGCGTCCGTCGCTTCTTCGGGCCCGAAGAGGGAAAGCTACCGGCGCTCTACGAGCGATCGCTGAAGCACCAGGATGACGTGACCGAAGCCCTGGGTGAACAGGTCCGGCGCGCGGTTGAAGTTCTGGTCCAGGCTCTCGATCGGGCCGACCAGGATCGCAACCGCGAGCTTCTGCGCGATCTCGATCCCCGGGAGCTTTATGAGGCCGGCCTGACGGTTATGATGCGGCTCGTTTTCCTGCTGGCCGCCGAGGAGCGTGGGTTGTTGCTGCTCGGAGATCCCCGCTACGACGCCTTTTATGCGATCTCCAGCCTACGCATGCAGCTGCGCGCGGATTCGGAAGAGATCTTGGAGCGTCGCCGATCGGCGTGGTCTCGGCTGCTCGGTCTCTTTCGCGGCGTCTACGGCGGCGTCGACCATCCGACCCTACGGCTCCCGGCGCTCGGTGGCTCGCTGTTCGATCCGAACCGCTACCCATTCCTTGAAGGACGTAAGAAAGGGACGAGCTGGCGGCGCGACCCAGCCGAGCCGTTGCCGATCGACGACCGGACCGTCCTGCTCCTGCTGGAGGCAATCCAGACCTTCGAGGGCCGCACGCTGTCCTACCGCGCGCTCGACGTGGAGCAGATCGGGCATGTCTATGAAGGTCTCCTCGAACGCACGGTGAAGCGCGTCGGCGACGTGACGCTGGAACTCGACAGTGGCGCGAAGGCGAAGAGCCCGCGTGTGACGCTTGGTGCGATCGAGTCGGCGCGCTTAGACGGTGCTGCAACGGTCGTTGAACTGTTGAAGGAACGCAGCGAACGCTCGGAGTCCGCCATCCGTAATGTCCTTGAGCGGACGGCCGACGATCGTCTCGCCGCGCGGCTGCTCACCGTCTGCCGCGGCGACACCGGTCTGCGCGACCGCATCCTGCCTTACGCGTCCCTCCTGAGGACCGACCCTTGGGGCTATCCGCTCGTGCATCACAAGGGTGCCTTCGTCGTCGTGCTCGGCGCCGACCGGCGCGAGAGCGGCACGCATTACACGCCGAAGAGCCTGACCGTGAAGATCGTTGAGGAGACGCTGACGCCGGTCGCCTACCGCGGCCCGGCTGAGGGCAAGGCGCTGACGGACTGGGAGCTGAAGAGCGCCGGGGAATTGCTGGATCTGAAGATCTGCGATCCTGCCATGGGTTCCGGCGCATTCCTCGTTCAGGCGTGCCGGTGGCTCTCGGACCGGCTGGTTGAGGCCTGGTCGGTGACAGAGGCGGGCGGAAAGAAGATCGACAGCGAGGGGCGTATTGTCAATGCCACCACCGAGGGCTTCGATCCCCTATCGCAGGATGTCGAGGAGCGCGCCATCGTCGCCCGTCGTCTCGTGGCAGAACGGTGCCTCTATGGCGTGGACAAGAACCCGCTCGCTGTGGAGCTGGCCAAGCTCTCACTCTGGCTGATCACCATGTCCAAGGGGCGGCCCTTCGGCTTCCTCGACCACAACCTGCGCAGCGGTGACGGCCTACTCGGCATTCACGATTTGGGTCAGTTGGTCGAGCTCGACATGAATCCGAAGGGGAAAGCTCAGCTGCGATTGTTCGGTCGGACAATTCGGTCAGCGGTCGGCAGGGCGCTCGAACTGCGCGCCCGCCTACGGGAGATCCCCATCCGCGACATAAAAGATATTGAGGCGATGGCAGCGCTCAATGCGCAGTCGCGGGGCGAACTGGCACTGCCAACGCTTATCGCCAATGCGTTCGTCGGCATCGCCCTTGCTGAAGAGCGGGCGGGAGAGCGCGGCGCTCGGATCGAGACGTTAGCCGCATTCGCAGACGCTGCCGCGAACGGCGACGCCTCGGCGAAGCATCGGCTCTTGCGTGAGACCACAACTGACCTCTCCAAAGATGCACCCGATGGAGCGGCGCGACCGCCGTTCCATTGGCCAATCGCGTTCCCCGAAGTGTTTCTACGCGAGAAACCAGGATTCGATGCGTTTATAGGCAATCCGCCGTTCTTGGGAGGACAGCGGATCACCGGCGTGGCCGGCACGGCTTATCGGAATTGGCTCGTAGACCAAATCGCGGAGGGCCGTCGGGGATCGGCAGACCTCGTTGCGTACTTTTTCCTACGCGTCTATTCACTCCTACGCGAAGGAGGTTGTTTTGGGTTACTCGCGGTCAACACCATCGCGGAAGGCGACACTCGTCAGGTTGGGCTGGAGGCAATGGTCGGCGCGGGTGCCGTCATCCATGCAGCATTTCCGAACGAACCTTGGCCAGGGAAGGCGGCGGTCGTCACTAGCCGCGTCCATGTCCACAAGGGTGAGTGGCATGGCGGACGCTCACTGCTAGGACGGAAGGCTCACTTCATATCGGCATTTTTGTCTGATCGCGAAGACTGGAGTCCAAAACGACTAAAGGCCTCGGAAAACACAACCTTCATCGGAACATATGTTCTTGGGCTAGGCTTCGTTCTTTCCCCGGATGACGCCCGATCAATGCTGGAAGCCGACTCCAAAAATGTCGATGTCATTTTTCCGTATATTGATGGTGACGATCTCAAATCTATCCCGGAGCAGCGCCCGACTAGATGGGTGATTAATTTCTGGGACTGGTCTGAGGATCAAGCGCGCGAATATCCATTGCCGTATGCTTGGCTGGAAAATAATGTGAAAGAGGAGCGGCTCGCCAAAAATGATCGTGTTGCTCGCGAAAAGTGGTGGCTGCCCCTGCGCGCCAGACCCGAGCTTTACCATGCCATTGGACGAGGGCGTTATTTCAAGCAACATCCTGAAGGATGGAGCGAGCACAGTCACATACCAGAAAAAATTCTTGTCGCAGGCAGAGTGGGCAAGTACTTAAATCCGTCTGTCGTCGATAACGATTGCGTCTTCCACGAGAAGTGCGTCGTCTTCGCGGTGGAGGATATTTATTCTTATGCGGCCCTACTTAATTCGTCTCCGGTTGACGCGTGGATGTGGAAGTATTCATCAAGGATGAAACTTGATCTGAATTTCTCGCCGTCGGACGCGGTCGAAACGTTCCCGTTCTTATCTCCTTCCGACATGGATTGCTTAAACAAGCTAGGTCATGAATACCTAAATGCACGACGCGCTGTTATGACGGATCCGGCTAATCCGATCGGTCTCACGAGACTTTACAATCGTTTTCATAGCGCGGGCGATAGCGACCAGCGCATTGAGAACCTACGTGAGCTGCATTGTGGTCTTGATGCAGCGGTAATGCGTGCCTACGGGTGGGAAGACATAGATCTTGGTCATGGGTTCCATGAGCAGCCGCACTTGGCCGAGAACGACCGCGTGAGATTCACTATCTCCGCCAGTGCACGCGCGGACGTGTTGCATCGATTTGCCGACATGAATCGGCAGCGTTACCAGGAAGAGGTCGACCAGGGTCTGCATGGCGGAACGGCTGTCTCAGGTAAGGCGCGTGGGCGCAGATCCCGGGCAGCTTCTGCATCCGAACCGACACTCGACCTTGAAGACATTCTCCCAACGAAAAACGACTTCCTGCTGAGATCATGCCGATGACGAAGCCAACCACCGACCACGCAGAGGCCAGTCCAACGAAGCGGTTCTTTGTGTCGATGTTGACGCGAGACATCAACCTCGCCGACGCGATCCTCGACCTCCTCGACAACTGCCTTGATGGCGCGCTCCGGCTCGCAGACGGCAATGACGTGGATTACTCGCAGCATTTCGTGAAGATTGAACTCGCAGCGGATCGCTTTTCGATCGAAGACAATTGCGGCGGTATCCCGCGTGAGGTCGCCAAGAACTATGCCTTCAAGATGGGCCGCGAGCCCGATGATGACCGCGACTCCGACGCAGAAACCATCGGCATGTATGGCGTAGGAATGAAGCGCGCGATCTTCAAGATGGGTCGCGAGGCGCTGGTGCGGACTCGGTATGGCGACGACACGTTCGAGGTGCCGATCACCTCGGCTTGGCTGGAAGCCAAAGGGTGGGATCCACTGCCTATCAATGAGCCGACGGAGGTCGCCGAGAAGCTGGCCGAGCCCGGCACGGTTATCACCGTCCGCGAACTGTACGAAGGCGTCTCCAGGCACTTTGCCAACGAGGCGTTCGAGAACGAGGTCCGCACGGCCATCTCCGAACATTTCACAATGTTCTTACAGTGGGGCCTCAAGGTTGATCTCAACGGCAAACCTGTGGAGCCGGTCTTCGTCGAAGTGCTGGTTTCAGAGCGTGCCGACGGACCGGCGCCGTTCGTTTTTCAGAAGACCATCGACGATGTGCTGGTTTCTATTACGGTCGGCTTGAACACCGGCCGCAGCCTGGGCAACGACGATGAAGACGACTCGGGTTTCGAGCGCGACCGTTCGTCCGCGACCGCCGGCTGGACGGTCCTTTGCAATGATCGCGCGGTGATCGTCGGCGACAAGAGCCGTCTCACGGGCTGGGGCGACGGCATTCCAATATACCATCCGCAGTTCGCCATCATCACCGGCATCATCGAATTCCGCTCCAAGCTTGCCGACAAACTGCCGGTAACGACAACGAAACGTGCGCTCGATACCTCGTCCAACGTCTGGCTCGAGTCCTTGGTGAAGATGAAGGAGGGTATGCGAGTTTGGATCTCGTATACGAACCAGTGGAAGAACCACCCGCGTGCTGATCAGTCGAGCTACTGGGATGATGCACGCCCGCTTCCTTTGAGGGGAGTGATCGCAGCAGTCACTTCGCGTGACGCCACGAAGAAGACTGACAAGTACGTCGAGTTCAACCCGCAGAAGGCAAAGGTCCTGCCCGAGCCGCCGGGCAAAACGGCATCCTCTCGGAGGATCGTGTTCTCGCGGCCAGTCGAGGAAATACGGCTCGTCTCAAAAATGCTGTTCGACGCCGATGACGAGAAGCCGGGAATCGTAGGTGAGAAGTGCTTCGAACTGACGCTCACCAAGGCCAAGAAGCAGGATAGCTGAGAGATGAGCGCCGGATCTTCGCTTCCCTACCGGCTGAGGCCCAACAAGGCCGTTGACCGGGAACTGTTCCTGTCGCTCCTGATGCGGTTGGCTCCTGCGTTGTCGCTGGAGAATTACCAGTATGTCGGTCTCGGGGGTCCGTTTCTCGAAGACTTTAGATTGGTGCATGCCCGGCTCGGGCTCGCGCGGATGACCTGTGTCGAGGCCGAGGAGCAGGTCCACAAGCGCCAACAGTTCAATCGCCCGGTCGCTTCGATCGAATGCTTCCACAAGACGCTCGAAGAATACTTGGATGGGCACGAATTCGAGGTGCCCGCGATAATTTGGTTCGACTACACGGAGCCGAAAGGCATCACTACGCAGATCGAACGTTTCGTGCGTACGGTGGGCGAGGTTCCGCTCGGGAGCGTGCTTAGGGTGACGCTCAACGCAAATCCGTCTTCACTCGGCAAACCCGATCCCAGTGAGCTGTCGGTCGAGATCGACGGTGAGCAATCCAGTGACCGCGCGGTGAAGCCGACGATCCAAGAATGGCGGCTTGCGCGTTTCAAGGAGCGCCTCGGTGCCCTTTTCCCGAGCGGACTGACGGCCGAAGGGATGAGCTTAAAAACCTACGGTCCGAGCCTTCTTCGTGCACTGAAGCTCGCGGTCGAGAAAGAAATGCTCAGCTTCCGTGATCGGCAAGTCGTATGGGGGCTGTGCACGCACTACGCCGACGGGCAGGCCATGGTGACTGCGGCGCTCGTGGTGTGTGCTACCAGCGACACCTCCATCGAAAGGCTCGTGAAGGAGTGGGAGTTCTACTCGATACCGGACTCGCCGCATCGTCTCGACCTACCCGCCCTTTCGACTCTGGAGCGGTTGACGCTTGAGTCGCATGAGGACCCCCGCGAGAAAATGCCCTTCAACCTGCCCAAATCCGATATGGGTGAGGATCCGTTCTCGGTTTTTAAGAAGTTCTATCGCATCTATCCGCACTTCTCTCGCGTCGAGCTGTAGAGGTTCGAAGAAGGCGCCCATGACAACGACCACTGATCCAGATGCACAAGGATGGTTGGCAAAGGAGCCGGCCTGGCTCGGCCCCTGTGTCGCGCAATTCGACGGAGAGCGTTCGAAGTTGGCTGCCGTCGATGAAGGGCACTGGATCGTCGTGGCTCGAGCGGATGGCACGCTGAAATTTGTTGGTCGGATTCTCCGGCTGCGTTCCGATCTCTTGACCACGACGATCTATTTCGACCGCGTGCACAGGTTCCGTGCATCAAAATCGGTGTCTGACGCTGGTCTGACGCTACCTCCCGGGCCCCTCGGACGTCTTCGCTCGGAGGATCTCGCGAACGTGTTCGCCTTGGACAGCCTTTCAGCGGCTGACGTGCCGCTGATCGACGATGTCGTCTACGTTCGCGACCTCCTGGAGCTGGCAGTACGCGACGATCTGCTCGGCCCTGCAGGTGGGCCGCATGAGCTGATCAAAGACATGAGCGTCCGCGACCGTTATCTCGTCGGTAAGCTGGCGCCACGTCAGCCAGATGACGACCAGGCGGCCCAAGTCGAACCAGCCTCGGCTGCGGAGGAAGCCGGCGACCTTGAGGATGAACGCGCGGCGCCGCTCCACGAGCCAGGCGCCGAATTCGCGCGGACATCAGGTCGGGTGGAACCAGAGGATGACGCGCTCGACGAGATCGACACGGCGAACAATCAGTCGCTAGTTCCCTCCAGCATGGGCGTCACCTTCTGCGTCGCTCCGGACATCCAGGCGTTGGCCGTCGACGCCCGATGGGGGCGCTACGAACGTGTCCCCAATGAGGAACACGACATCACCAAGACCCGCAGGAACCGAGCAACCGGTCACGGGGAAGAGGTGAAGGTCAAGGTCTGGCAGCGGATCCCATGCGGCGGCATTGTCACGTTGCCGCTGGTCGACGGTCAGATCAAACCATCCACGCCCGACCCTGATCAACCGGACGTTCGCCTGCAGGGTACGGTACGGACGAACAATAAGGGAGAGCGACTCGTCACTCTGTTCCTCGTGAACGGCCAGTTAGAGCCTGAAGACAACAAGGACCGCGCTTGGCTGTTCCAGCCCGAGATCACCGTGGAGGCTCCCGAAGGCCACGACGACAGATCGATATTCAGGCGCCGCCCGTCCAACGAGGTCGTGGTCGACGACCCGGAGCGCGATCGACTAGCTCTCATCTATCGCAACCGCCTGGAGTTTGCCGTCGGCCATGGCGTGTCCCTTCACGCCGATACGTCACCTGAGGATCCGACAAGGGCCTATCGCGTCAGAACCGAGATCATCCCTCGTTACGAAGTCGCCGTGACCGAAACTCCGGGGCTCGATCCTCGGGACCGGCCCGCCATGCGACGTATGATCGATCAGGGATGGCTCAATATGACGCGGCTGGCGGAAATGGGGCCAGAAGCGCTGCGCGAAGCGCTTTCATGCCTCATCGACGATTACGCTGTGTGGATCGAAGAGCAGAAGAGACGATTGGGAGCCGAGATCACCGGCTTCGACAATCCGGGCAAGGACATCATCGCGCGTTGTGAGGAAATCCTGCGTCGCCTGCGGGAGGGGATGGATACTCTCTTTGTCGACGGTAGAGCGCTGGAGGCATTCCGGTTCGCGAATCGGTCGATGGCGATGCAACGTGTCCGAAGCATCTACGCCCTCAAACGCAGACGGAACGAAGCCGTCGATGTTGCGACACTGGACGTGCCGAAGAATAGATCGTGGCGCCCATTCCAGCTGGCGTTTTTGCTGCTGTCCATCCCTTCGCTCGCCGATCCGGCGCATCCGGATCGGACGAAGCCAGTCGAGGCATTCGCCGACCTGCTCTGGTTCCCGACGGGGGGCGGTAAGACGGAGGCCTATCTCGGTGTGGCCGCTTTCGCCATGGGAATTCGTCGCTTGAAAAGCGGCCTAGGGGGTCTTGATGGGTCTCGCGGCCTTGCCGTGATCATGAGATATACGCTGCGTCTCCTGACATTGCAGCAGTTCCAGCGAGCGGCGACTTTGCTCTGTGCGATGGAGGTGATCCGCCGTGGAGATGAGAGAACTTGGGGAAAAGAGCCGTTCTCACTGGGTCTGTGGGTCGGTAACCGAGTCACGCCCGGAACGACCGAAGCCTCGCATCAAGCGATTGAGGCGCTTCGCAATGGCGACCGTAACAGGTCGGGCATCGCGTCACCCGCGCAGCTGACCAGTTGCCCCTGGTGTGGTTCGGAGATCTCTCCTGGCCGAGACATAGAGATCGATAGGATCGCTGGCCGCACGATCATCTGTTGCGGAGACAAACTGGGGAGTTGTGACTTTTCCCGCGCACGGTCCCATGGGCAGCCGCATCCCGGTCTTCCAGTCAAGGTTGTCGACGAGGAGATGTACCACCGGCCTCCGACGATGATGATCGCGACCGTGGACAAGTTCGCCATGATGGCTTGGCGTCCCGAAGTGCGGACGCTCTTCGGCCGGGTCGATGAGGAATGCGAGCGCCATGGTTTGCTTTGGCCGAGCCATGACTGTGGCACCGGCCACCGCGCACGCGGCGCTTATCCGGCCGCGAAGGTGAAGGCAGTCCGCCCGATCAGGCCGCCCGACCTCATCATCCAGGACGAGTTCCACCTGATCAGCGGTCCACTCGGGACGATGGTCGGCCTTTATGAGACTGCGGTCGACGAGCTGAGCAGCTGGTTTATTGGCGAAACCAAGATCCGGCCCAAAGTGGTGGCATCGACCGCGACCGTGCGGCGAGCCGAGGACCAGGTCCGGAACGTCTTCATGCGTCGGATTTCCGTATTCCCACCCTCCGGTCTCGACGTCGAAGACAATTTCTTTGCGGTTCAGCGGCCGATTAACGAGAAGCCGGGTCGGCGCTACATGGGTATCTGTGCCCCTGGGAGCTCGAGGCCTGCCGTCCTGATCAGAACTTATACGGCGTTCCTCACTGCTGCCCAAGCGCTGTTCGATCGGTTCGGTCCAGTGGCTGACCCGTACATGACGCTCGTCGGGTACTTCAACTCGCTGCGCGAACTCGGCGGCATGAAACGCTTGGCGGAGGACGACGTCCAAACTCGCTCCTTTCGTGTGAGCATGAGTCTTGTCGATAGACCAGGCTTGTCCCAGCGGCGCGTCGAAGACGTTCGCGAGTTGACGTCACGTGTCGCCAGTCAGGACATCCCACGATATCTCGATCAGCTCGAGATCCCCTTCGATGGGAACTTCGATCGAGCCGAGGACAAGTGGGTTTCGACCAGAAAGCCTGGCGATCCGCGCCCTATCGACGTCGTGCTGGCGACCAACATGCTTTCGGTTGGTGTCGACGTGAATCGGTTGGGTGTGATGGTCGTGAATGGTCAGCCCAAAGGAACAGCAGAATATATCCAGGCAACGAGCCGCGTGGGACGTACTCCGCCTGGCTTGGTCGCAACGGTGCTCACATGGGCTCGCCCGCGTGATTTATCACATTATGAAACGTTTGAGCATTATCACGCGACTTTTTATCAGCATGTCGAGGCTCAATCCGTTACGCCATTCTCTCCTCGAGCCTTGGATCGAGGACTTACCGGCACGATGCTGTCCATCATGCGGCATTCGTACGACCCGTTCGCACCCAATGATGGTGCTGGAGCGATGAACAGCCCCAGCCTGAATGAGATACTCGAAACCATTCGAGCCGTCTGCGATCGGACCTGGGAAGTCACGGAAGACTCCTCCAAGAAAGTCCTGGCCGAGATCGAAATGAAGAGCCGTGCGGACGATTGGGCGAATGAAGCAGGCGTTGGTGGCCGAACACTCGTTTATCAAAAACACGGGGCTGGCCCAACGGCCTATCCGCTGCTGGAATCTCCCGGTATCAAGCCTTGGACTGACTGGACCGTACCGATGTCGATGCGTGAAGTCGAACCCGGTGTAAGGCTCATAATGGAGGATGATCGCTCGACCATTGATCCCACCTGGCGTCCGCGGGTGACCGGGGCCGAGGAGGAGTAAGGATGAGTAGAACACCCGTAGGAGAAATTAGACCGAGCCAGCTGCTGTGGACCTATGGTCCCGGAGCCCTGGTAGACCTTCCAAACCTCTCGGTAGTCACAATGGGGATCGATCGTTGGGAGAAGGACAGGTGTCAGCCCATTCAAGAGGCGCGGCTTCTGGCCAACGTTCGCAAGGTCCTTGGCCCTCAAGTTGAGGCGCTGCGCATGCCACCGATTGGCGACCGTGACATCAGTGACCCCTTTTCGGCTGCCGCTTTGGTCGGCGTTCCGGTGAAGCCGTTCCCACGATGGCTCCGCTGTGTGAAATGCGGCCTGCTTTCGACCTACGACGCCGGTCTTTTCAAGCTGAAGGAAGATCGTTATCGACCGGAGCGTACACGCTTCGTTCACGAGGGCTGTCGAGGGTCGAGCAACGATCAGAGAGCGAGGGATGCCGATGCGGTACCGGCCCGCTTCCTGATGGCATGCCGGGATGGCCATCTGGACGATTTTCCGTGGCACTGGTTCGTTCATGGCGGCCCCAGTTCGTGCCGAGCGACCTTGCGATTTTTCGAGAGTGGTGCATCTCTCCAAACTGAGAACCTTTGGGTCAAATGTGATGGCTGTGGCGCGTCGAAGAACATGGCGCAGGGCTTTGGGCAAGCCGGTCGCAGCAATCTACCTGCCTGTCGTGGAAGGCATCCGCATATCGATCGGTTCGCAGACGATTGTTCTGAAGAGCCACGAGCGATCCTCTTGGGGGCCACGAACAGTTGGTTCCCTGTGACTTTATCGGTTCTGGCGATTCCCCAAACGGGGAGCCCCTTAGATCAACTGGTAGCCGATGGTTGGACCTTCTTCGAAGATGTCGGCTCCGCTGAGGAGGTCGCGTTCACGGTCAAGACGCTCAAGAAGACGGCACAACTCCCCGGGATCGAACAGTTCACGAGCGACCAGATTTGGGCGGCCATTGAAAAGCACCGCACTGGTGGCTCGGAAGTTGAGCAGAGTGATCTCAAGGGTCCTGAATGGGATGTGCTCACGGCCGAGAATCCGCCGACGGACTACCCGCATTTTATGAGCAAGAAGGTGGGTGTCCCGCCTGGCTTCGGTTCGACCGTCAGCCGCGTTCTCCTCTTGGAGCGTCTGCGTGAGGTCAATGCGCTCCTTGGGTTCACGCGGGTCGAGTCCCCCGACGAGGGCTCAGGAGATGATGCGGCACCCCGTGCTCCGCTCGGACGCGCCGCGCCAACCTGGGTGCCGGCCACACAAGTCCACGGCGAGGGCATCTTTATCCGTTTCGACGCCGATGCTTTGAAAACATGGGCAGAGAAGGATGCGGTCAAGGCCTTGGACGCGAGGCTTCGGCAGGGGCATCGCGGATGGCGCCGCAAGCGGAAACTCGATCCGAACGAAGGTTATCCGGGGGTCCGCTATGTGATGCTCCACACTCTTGCCCATCTGTTGATCCGAGAGCTGGCCCTTGAGTGTGGGTACAATGCTGCCAGTATCCGCGAACGGATCTATGCCGATGTCGAGGATGG
The DNA here is from genome assembly GCF_013307435.2 of Microvirga terrae. Classification (NCBI taxonomy): domain Bacteria; kingdom Pseudomonadati; phylum Pseudomonadota; class Alphaproteobacteria; order Hyphomicrobiales; family Methylobacteriaceae; genus Microvirga; species Microvirga terrae. Next base: position 89,823 of record NZ_CP102847.1, on the reverse strand, counting down.
GCGGGATCAGGCGGGCTTTCTCATTTATACAGCCGCAGCCGACTCCGACGGAACCCTGGGGGGATTGGTCGAACTGGGAAAGCCTGACAACCTCGGTCGCCTCCTCCGTCAGGCGTTGGACCGTGCCCACGTTTGCGCCTCAGACCCATTATGCTCCGAGCATGATCCCAGTAAGGACCAGTCGCTGCACGGTGCCGCCTGCCACGCCTGTTCCTTTGTTTCCGAAACCTCGTGTGAGCGCGGCAACCGCCACCTCGACCGTTCTCTGGTGGTTCCCACGCTCGAAAACCCCGACGCTGCATTCTTCAGGACGATCTGATGGAGCCATTGCTGAGCGCCGTCTCGGACCTCGTGGCATTGTTGCCTCCCTCTAGGGTCGAAGCCGTCGCAGAGCGGGTGCGTGGCTCATCCCCAGCCGGCAGCGACCAGATCCTGCACCAGCTCGTATCAACGCCAGCCGCACGCGCCGTGCTCGATCGTCTTCTAGTCGGGTGGAAAGTGACGGCGACACCAGGAGACGTATTGGCAGGAATTTTGGTCGGCGCCGCATACGCACGTCAAAGGGCATTACGCGAGAGTAGTATTGATCTCGTCTGGACCGGTCCAACGACACCGATCGTGGCGACCCGGCGTACCGAGCAGGTGCTCCTGGACATCATTCGCCGCGCCGAACATGATATCTTCCTCGTGAGCTTCGTCGCGTATGATGTTCCGTCTGTCGTTCAAGCACTGACTGCCGCAGCCGGCCGCCGCGTCGAAATACGAATCCTTCTGGAGACATCCACCAGCCATGGGGGGAGCTTATCGATCGATCCCATTGATATGATGAGGGATAATGTGCCTTCTGCACTACTGTATGTCTGGACAGACAGAGAGCTCCCATTCAGGGATGGACGGGTCCACGCGAAGGTAGCCGTTGCAGACGGAAACACCGCATTCCTGACGAGCGCAAACCTGACGGGACACGCGCTCGAAAAAAACATGGAGGCCGGCGTCGTCATCAGGGGAGGGCACATTCCGGCAAGCCTACGGTCACACCTTCATGCCCTGATAGATATGAAGATCGTGCGACAGGTTTAGATCGCCTCCTTCAGGCTCCTTTGACGGTAAAGACCGGAGCCCACTGTAGAATATCCATAAAATGAAGGCGATGAGCGAAAGAGTCGCCGACCGTTCCTATGACGTTGGCATATCGTCGAAGTGAGTCCACTACGACGGCAATACCGATCATGTTCAGGCCTCTATAGCGAAACCTGACGAAGAACATGGAGCCGTCCATAGGAATATCTCCAGAGTTGCCTGGCCTCCAATGATTCTCGGCCGGTAGAATCGATGCAAGATCCAAGAGCTCGTCGAAAGGATCGGGTTCTTCATTGGCCTCACAGTTCAAGGTTCCCGCATCGGCCAGCTGGGATCCGTCCGTGAACAAAGTCTTGCTCCGCAAGATGCATTGATGCGTTCCATTTGAGATCTCGAATCCGGCATCTGCGAGCGCATCAATGACTCGGTCGCCGAATCGGACCCAAGACTCTGGTGTAGAGGTCGTGAAGGTACTGGCGAGGGTTTCTTGAATTATAGATGCTGGTGTTTGGGTCATGATTTCTCCTCGCGACCAGCATCAGCGGAATGCGTGAAAGGAACCAGTGACCTCAGGTCGGTTTCATCGCAGATGCGAGGTTTGGCCTTCTGGTTTGCATGAGTAGAGCGCATCCTCTGGATGAGGCGCAATGCTGCGCAGATACAGGAGCTGCCAGATGAAGATTCTCAGTTTTATTGCGTCGATCTTTGGGTTCTTTGGTCATGTTTGGAACGCATTTATCCAGACAATTCGGCCTATCCTTGAGGCCTTTGGCTTCGTTCATCCTCAACCCGAAGACATCACGGGCGATGTCGCCGAGGGAGCTCTCGCTGAGGCTCGTTCGCAGCGGTCTTCGCTCGATCGGCGACCCGTTGAAGTGTGGACGACCATACAGCGTTTCGACGCAGTCAGGCGATGGGCTATATGGAAGACTGGCGGTAAAGCCGGCCCCGAGCCGTCACTCGCGGGTTTCACTTTGCGTGAGCGACTGAAGATCAAGCAAGCACGCCCAGCTGAGCTCGATACGCTGGCAATCCGTCATCCTCAGGAGATCGAAATGTGGCTTACCGGGCCATCCGTTCGCCTCAAGGCTCTAACCGAGGCTGAGCTTACTGAGCGCAGGCCAAAGGTCGCTGCCGTTTACATGGCGGCGGAACAATGGCGTGCTAACACCGGAATGGATATGACCCGTCGTGAAGCCGCGTCTAATCGGTCATCTGCAAGGGCAAAGGCCTTACTCGCGGAAACCAACGAACTAATGGCCCGAACGAATGCTCTCGTTGGAACTGGTGGCGAGTCTATCTACACTCTGAAATCTCGTGCTGCAGCCTGAGAACTTGTGCCATCAAGTCCTCTACTAACAGTCTCAGTTGAGCATTCTCACTTTCAAGAGCTGTTACAGCGGCTCTTTCCATTTCTAACTCTTTCACGAGTCCGCCGACCGCACGGATGGCTCGGTCGCTTTCAATGTAGGTTGGAGCGGGACGGCCGCTTGCAGCGAGACCCATCGCGAGCCCATTGATAAGTCCCTCGGTGGCATGCACTACTCCAAACGCCGACATGTGCGCACTCCGTTTCATTGAAGTCATGTATAACACAGCTTGCGTTGCGAGTTCCTCAGTAGAATTGGCGTGCTTACGCTGAACTGTGGATAATCAAACGAACTATTCCGTGCTCCTGTCAGGAGGGCTTCTGCAATTTTTAGCAGGATATGCAATGCGAGCTTCAAGGGCAGCTCCGGTGCCGCACTGCTGCCGGGTAAGTGTTGGATCAAGCCGGTGTCCGATAACTAAAAATTATCGGACATTGTTCATGTCGGGCGCGAAGTCAGTACAAAGAAAAGGAAGCTATATAGGACTTAGCTTCTAAAGCAGGTTGAGTTCACCTATCAGACACTCAATCCCAATGTTGAAACCCATGCTTAGATAGCCATCTAACCAAGAAGTCATCTCAGTATCGGCGGTGGGCACGCACGATCGTGCCCATTGTCTTACCAGTCGTTGCGTCCACGCCGACAAGGACTTGAACTCGTGGCTTTTGAAGCTCTTTAATCGCAATTGCGAGAGCGATTTCTCCATCCATTCGGATCCAGCGGCCAGCCAGATCGAGACCGTCGAGCATATGTGAAACTCGGTGCTCGTTGAGAGCGATCAGGCCATCCAACTCTTTTGACTTCATGGACAGATAGTGCGTTACGTCCAGCACCGTGAAGGCAGCAACCGGTGCCCCGATGTCATCGGTGCAAACGATCGCAGGACGCTTTGCGTCAACGTTGCCGACGATCTCCATGAGAGTCGTGTCATGCTTCACTTCGACGAATCCGGAGTCGAGCTTTGATGCCAGCGGTACTGCCACTCCGCCATCGCGCTTCGGTCTTGTTCGGATGACTGCATTCAAGGTTGTGTGATACTTCATCCATTCCGCAGTCTGGGTGCAACGCAATGTCACGAGCCGCACTGTCTTGGCATAGATATCGGTCACGTTCATGTCGAGAACGGGTTCGTGATGGGCGACACGGTTGCGGAAGGCATTGATTGGTTTGACGAGGTTCTGGATGTCCTGTCGGCTCTCACCGTGTACGAGGTTCGGAAATGCAATGTTGACCGTCGTGCGCCAGAGATTGCCATATTCAGACCTGAACAGGTTCGACCAAAAGTCGAAAGTCAGCGTTGCGACCACCTGGTCGCGCCCCGAATTCTGACCCGCCCGCTGAATCGCCTTGTCCAAGGTCGCTAGCCCCTCCGGCGTTAGGGTCTGATTGCGAAACGCGTCCTCGCGATGCCAGCTTGTCCCGAACTTCCGAACCAAAATCTCGTCGACGGCATTTCGCAGCGTAACCTCGACCACGCTCAACGGGTACAGGAACGCCTTTGCGACCCTTGCATTATACAGATAGAGAGCGAGGGCATATTCCTCGTGATTGCCCGCTTTCTCGAGGTAGGTCGCGAATCTTGGTTCGGAAATGGAGGCTCTGATGGCCTGCAGCTGGGCAGGCTGATACGGATAAGGAACTTGACTTTCGGCCATAGAGATCCGATAACCTCGCTCAAGCAGTCGAACCGGCCCCACTGGCTTTGCTAAGCGCCATCGACACCGTTTCTTGTGCACCAGGTCAGGCCAGTCCTCACCTGGTGTTTCATTTTTTGGGCTGAAATTCCAAACCCAAATACGTTTTCGGACATCTGAAACGCGGCATGTTCGAAATGAAGTTACATCAGATGAATGCCGCGCTCACGTTCGAAAGGGTCCGTAATTTCACTGGCCTCTGTAGGATGTTCTGCGGGAGCCACAAGCTGGTGCCAGAAGTTTTGGTCAAATGCTCCGCTTAGGTAGGCGTATCGGCACGCTCCGATCAGTGCTAATCGATCCCATCCCGAGCCGCGCCCACCCACCCCGAATGTGCTCTCAAGTTCATAGAAGGTTAGAGGGACAGTGCCGTCGCGCCATTTTCTGTCGAGGTAGACCAGCAGCTCGTGCATCAGATCATTCGTGACAGCGAAATCATTCCTGAACGGTTTGTGCCACGGTGTGCCCTCATGGAAATACGGATAGACGTCCCGATCCCAAGCGAAGACGTAAGCATCATCGAGCCTTACACCGGGCCCGTTTGTTAAGGCAGCCACTATGATCTGAAACTTCATAGCCATGAAGGATTGTCGGGTTGTTTGGGTACTAAGCCCAATCGTCGTCAGACGCCTGATCGCTTCGGCCCGAGAAGGCAGATCAGCCTGGGCTGAGCGCCACTGGTCAATACGATTCATGAGATCGGCTTCCACCCGCAGTTCGAAGCGCTCGCTTTTGGCCGGCGGCACCGTAGCTATCTCCGGTTTATACGTACATATGTACGGTATGTACGGGCTCATTCCCCCGCTGTCAATTCAGAATAGCCGTCTATAGCTCTCCATTTTCCTCCATCCGGAAAATGGCGAATTTTTCCGGCAATCTGTGGGGAAGTTCCGGCAATCTGTGGGGGAAATCGCCCGGAGTGTGAGATAAAGCTTAGATATTTCAGCGCGTTACGGGATGCGCCAGGATCATGAATATATAGAATAAGCTTGGAATGTTCGTCAGGGCCAAAAATGGGAGCCGCGGAGATGCCATTTTCAATCCCCCAACCCCCATCCGACGAGCCAATCCAAGAATGGGCGGAGGTAGAGACGGTTCGGCTCAGACACTCGTCGGACCTGGGCGAGCGTCTTTATCAGGCAGATCGGTCCGTGTTTCACGGGCCAGTGTGGAATCGCCGAATGTACGAGAGGGTAACCCTCCTTACGGCATGGCCTTAGCGAGCGGTCAAAATCCGCCCGCCAAGGGCGAATGTCGCGGCAAGTGAAGTCGCCCGAGCCTGGTTGGGACGGTGCCCGACGGACAGGGACTAGCTTCGGCGGAGGGAATCCTATCTCTCACTCAAAGGCCGACAGGCCTGTCGAACTGCTTAGATGAGTCCCGCTGGACGGAAGCTTTGCGTGTCTAAGCCTCGGCCAAGTCAGTCCTGCCACTATCAAGGCGATGCATCGTCGGGTACCGCCTAGAACCGCCGGTTATGCCGAGCAGAGCGGCTCAATTGGCCAGAGGCAAGAACTCCGCTCGTTTGTCCGGTTTGGGGTCTCTACGCCTCTTTTCTGGCCTTGCAGGCACGTGACGATTGACGGATTTTCCATTTGAGGATCCATCCGGCGCGGATGGCTTATCGGTTTGGGGCGTAGGACTTTAATGATCCGATTAATTGTGCGGACTCGCCTCATTGCGGGACGGGTCAATCCGGCCTCGGCCATTGGCAAACCAAAACGATCGTTGGCAGGTCCTTCGAAGGTCAAGGCATGTTTTCGTACCCAACCCTCACACGCCCCTCGGTGGGACACCGAGCGATGGAGGCGCCATCCATCCCAATGGAGCCATCCATGATAATCCGCCGATCATTCAATGATGGCGAGGGGAGGGCTGATGGCTGAGCCGACTCTCTCGGTCGAGGCCGTCCATCTATTCAATATATTCAGGATTTTGACGCCCTCAATAAGTGCATGAACAATCTGAAGTTTTTCTCACGTTCCGGGCGATTTCCCCCACATTTTTTAGGAACTTCCCCACGGATTGTCGATGAAACCCACCATTTTTTGGATGGAGAGAGATGGGAGAGTTTGGATGGCAATTGGATCACCCAAATGGCGAAAATCGGTGCGTGACAGACACCATCCCGACGGTTTCATTCAATCCAAAAACACCCGAACCGCCCTATCCCCGCCATGATGGATAAACCAATCTGGCGATGGAAGGCTCCGATGGGCCAACTTGATGCGGAGGATGGACGAGAGGTAACGTCCAAACTGAAGTAAGTAACGCCCAAAATGAAGTACTTAACCCATTGATTTAGATGAAGTTCGTCCATTTTCATCCGCCATCCTGGCTCCAATAGAGAAATGGATCGGACACCCTTCGAACGGAACGCCAAAATGGCTGGATGGACGGTCTCCACTGGGCAGCGCCCATCGGTTGGCTATGGCGGCGCTGAAGGTGTAAGGCAGGTCGACCCTGTCCCGAGTAAGCTTGGCGGCAGGAGGAGTTTCATTCCTGATCCTGTCAATGAATGTCCATGGCATGACCGTGGCCACGCCGGGGAGGACCAGATGGAACCCCTCGCCTCTCGTCCGGCTCAGGGTGTCCTGTCCCACACTCTCCCGGGGCAGGCTTTGGTGAAATGGCGAAGAGCGGTGCCGCCCCCATTGTGCCTGTGCGTGTCGCTGATGGCCTTGTAGTGATCGATGTCGATCACAGCAATGCGGACGCTAGACCCTGTGGTCTCATGCTCGGCTGGTGTTTAGGGTAGAGTTCGCGAAACAGGGCTTAGTGTCGACAAGGAGTACATCCCGGAGATCCCCCGTCTCGCTGTGTACCGCTTCAGGTAATTGGGTGTGACCCGAGGATCATGTGTAGTCTGCCAGAAAGGCGCTAAGCCTTCGGCTGCGTTCTTGATCCCAAGCTGCAAGCACGGCATCCAGCTCGTCTGCCAACTCGCGAGCGGACGTCTCAAGAAGCCGGTCCAGTCTTGCCGCGTCAGGAGCCATAAAGAGGGAACGCTCGATGGCTGCCACTAGGCTTCGCGGATCGAAGGGCGTAATGGAGCCGATCTCTGCTGGCCGCGAGCTTTGTCCAGTTTCGCGCATGGCTTGGACGGTGGAATAGCAGAATACCTTCAGGTTCTGGCGGATTCCGCTCCCGTGGAAGTTAAGCCATCCCTCGGAGATCGGGGCTTGAAGGACTGTGCGTCTGGGATCCTGGATCGACAGGATAAGCGACGAGTCGAACCCAGGTGTCTCTCCGTGCAAGCTTGCGGCATATCGCTCAAGCCACTCAGAGCCCGGATTTAGGGTCACGTACAAGTGGATGCCGACCATTGATTCTGTCTCAGGATCGAACGCCGCCGCCCCAAAGGTATCGTACCGTTCCGTGCTTACGAAGGCTGCGGATCCGTCTGTAGGCAGGGTCTCGTCGATTTCGCCGAACAGCTGACCGCTGATGCAGCCCGCACCAGCACCGAAGTCCTGATAATCGTCCACGGTCTCGGCAGACACCAGAAGCGTACGTGCCTTCAGGCGGAACGCCGGGATGATCCGGCCGCCAGGGCCGAATGGACCAAGCTCGAGCCAAACCCAAAAAACAGGGTGAGCGTTGGCTTCGAAGGTCCGGCTTGAAAGTCCGGCATCTATCAGTCGGCCCTTCAAGTCGTCCGCGAGGTCACCGTATGCATCGCTGAGTTCTATTGAGACTTGGCATGGCGCAGGATCAAAGCCGGAAACGACTCCGAGGAAGACTGAAGGGCAGGGGGGCAGATCCCCGTCCCTGACTGCTTGAGGAGCAAGGATCGAATCGATAGTGCCACGGGTGCTCGACTCCCATGCACCGGTCAGGTTGCGCCTCAATCGAATGTGCTGCGCCTTGATCAAGTGATCGTTCAGGTGAAGGCGATCGACCATTGCACGAGAGGCCATCTCGAGAGCTATCTCCAGGTCATCCCAGGTATGCTGGATAAGATCCTCGTCGGAACTCTCAAGTGCCGTATCGTCGAAAACTCCTGTTAAGAAGCTGGTGCCGGAGACCAGTTGGCGTAGAAACGCATCCTCCTCTAAGTGACCCGCCAGCCTGGCGGCCGTGCGTGCAATTTTCAGGTACTTTCGGATGTCCTGGGTCGCTGCCTCCGCGCGCTCCTCCTGTTCTGCAGGTTGAAGATCCGGATTGATGGCGAACCGAGGTAAGCGTTTGGTGGAGTCATGCTCGCCACCCTGGCCTGCGGCCTGGAGCACGTCCTTCCTCTTGATTGAGGGCTGGCCCGCTTCGAGACTTTCAAGGATCCGCCACAGGTTGTTGGCAACCTGACGCCTCTCGGATCGCCTCTTCATCAGAGGCTTTCTTGCGATCCGCTGTCGAATCGCCTCGAGCTGCCTCTCCTCGAAGCGGTGGCGCTGTTTCTCGGCACGCTGACGCTGCTCTTCGTCCGGCTGACTATGTCCAGCAACGATTTTCAGGTTCACCGACGGGGTGCTTGGGACCTTACCATCTCTCATCGGGCGGACCCTCCATAACGCTTGGCATATCGACCTTGGCGCTGGCGCCTTGGATTGTGGCGTTTGGCTCCCCGGTAAAATCGACCAGTCCAGGTCTGGTGGTTGACCACCGTGACCACGCTTCCGTTGTCGGCCATGAGCACTACCGTGTTGGCAGCTTGATCCAGAGTCGCTTTCGGAATGTCACTGAAAGACAGCTGAGCCAGCGTATGATGGGATAGCGATAGGGCGAAGGTTCCCTCGCCGGCGTGATACTCCCTATCCCCCTCCTCGAGAACCAACCTCAGTACCTCGGTCTGGATCCCACGCTGTTGGCACCTCGTGCGTGCATGTCGGGTCATTGTGATTTCTTCGGTTGCCGTTTCGATGCTTTCCATCGCCTCGTCTCCTTCTGACCCAATCAACATGGGGCAAAGAGACCAAGCCTTCATTCCGAAACTGGGAAATGAATACCCGTATTTTAGGAAACCGTCAGCGGAATTTTTGGAAAATCAGGAGCGAGGAACACGGGCGGTCGACCCGAAACTTGTGCAGCTTTTCCGTTATTTGTGCAGTTTCGGCTTGATCTGTGCAGTTTTGAGCTGAAATCATGAACAATGACGTCCGTTCTGTTTGGGACGATCTGAAGCGTATCTGGCACTCTCATTCTATGATCGTTGCGGCCGGTTGTAAGAGAGGGAGGCCATATATGTTACAAACACTTAGAAGTCATTCGGGTGCCCGTGTCATGCCCAAGAACCCGCCAAGATCCGGTCGCGTCATGCCCATTCCAGGAGCTCTCAAGGACCGGTATGAGGGCTACGTGGCGCTTGCATCAAACGGCTTGGCCGGTCGCAGGCCCAGTCGTGGGAAGGATTATCTCACCAAGGCACAGTTGATGGACGAAATCGGCCAGCAGCCGACCGCCTTCGGCAACATCAATCGCGGGCGGAATGCCATCACGATCGCTGACGCCATGGCCTTGGCTACGAGCCTCCGCTGCAATGTCGAGGACCTGGTCTTCCTTGACTGGCCAGCCCGCCAAGAGATCGCGAAGCGCCGTGCCGAGGGCCACCGGAGGTGGAAGCAGGCCAAGGTTGAGAGGTTGCGCAGGGCGATGTCCGCCTTCCCTCTCCCGCTGAGCGTCCCGGAATCATGGGAGGCTCTTGCCGAGGCCCTTGGTACTTCGAATATGCGTCTCGTCATTCGCAAGCCTTCCAGTCAGGAGGCAGGCCTCGAGGTGGCTGACATCATTGATGGGGCACACGGGCGCCTGCAAAACGCAGGCAAGTTGTGGAAGTCGAACAAGGAATTCGCCGCCGCAAAGTCGCTCGAAGAGTACGCCGCCGAACTCAAGACAGAGGCAGGCCTCCATCTTCTCTGGGGACGATACGTGGAACGCACGCACCCGGACGACGATCACGGCTTTATCTGGCTCCGCAAGGTACTCGTTGTGAAGGTTTCGCGCTTTGCCGGCGAGCCAGACTTCACAGTCGACCGATCCCACGAGCCCCGTGAAGAGTCTTTCCCCGAGCATAACCTCAACGAGGAAGATGATCACGGTATGGCCGATTACATCGCGTGGTGTGGAAATCGCCCGTTCTGGGAGGAACTGCGCTGAGAGTGCAGGTATCAAGAGCAGGGAGCTAAACAAAGATGTGCAGGTCTCTTTCCGCCTACACGAGTCCCTCGAAAGTTGCACGGATGAAGTTGGGTGACCGGTTCGAGGGCATGACGGCTTTCGCTTTCCGTGGGAGAGTCGTGAAGCAGTCCACGCACGATGTCCTTGCCTCAGGCAAGCACCTTGAGTGCAAGAGCCGTACCCGCGGATCTGATGGCTGCTCCTTCAGGATCGCCCTGTATCCGAAATACTTCGACGGCCGCACGCACGGGATCGTATTCGGGTACTTCGATGAGAGAGAACTCCTGGAGAGTGCCTATCTCGTCCCCACTAAGGCGTTGAAGCCTCACTTTGATGCGAACGCCGAGGAGTTTGAGGGATCGCTCCGCTGGCGTCCCACAAAGGCCTTCATCGAAGGAATGCCGGAGCGGCGGGACATCACCGCACATCTCCGGCGCGTCGAGGATCTCCTTCCTTTCTAGCAGATCTATTATCCAGGCGGGCACAGCTCACCTTGAGCGCGAGTGCCTGCCGCAACTTGGGGCGATGGAGAATGGCAAAGAAGCAGATGCTGACAGCTGTGGAATCAAAGAAATTCATCCGTCAGGCTGTCGATACCTGGGAAAGTAAGCTATCAGTTGGAGCAACGATCTTCAGCGGCCTGAGTGGGCAGGTGTATTGGCACCAGAGTCTCGGAGTATGGGGCCACTTCTACAACGGATTTACTGAGGGGAATTACCAGGGAAACTACTGGAATGTCTTTGGTCGAGTCCCGCATCGATTCCGAAAGAACATGATCGTCGAAATTAACCCGCCTGGAGTCGGCATCAATACTAATGTCCAAGGGGTTGTAGCCGTTGATGCCGATGGTGACCGCTGGGTGCTTCACCAGGGCCGCCTTCACCCGTCCGGTGTCCGGATTACGGAGGAAATGTTCGACGCCGCAACCTCAATGGAAAGGGTATCGGTGCAGTTCTCCAACTCCGAGGTGGTGGACTATTACAAGGTAGCCAACATCGACGCGCCGGCGGAGATTCTCCAAACGCAGATGGCCTCGTACGTAGGCGAGTGCTCCAAGGTACGTGTGTACTACATCGCAGGGGAGAAGGCCGCACAGGAGGAAGCCAATGTCGAGGCTGCGGAAGGGGCCTCGTCTCCTGAGAAGCAAGGCAGCTACCAAGTGGGCCCTCAAGGCCCAAAGGTGGTGGAACGCCGCCATGCCGACGTATGGCATGCTCTCACGAAAGCCCTTGATGAGCGCCAAATCAAGCATTCGAACGCACGGGTCGGACGACATGGTCCGGACCTACGGACATTCGGGAAGTCACCCATCCTGTTCGAGATCAAGTCAGATTGTACGGCCACGGACCTTCAACGAGGTGTCGGGCAGCTGCTCCTCTACGAGCAGCTTCTCGGATCAACTCACCGAAAGATCCTTGTCATTCCAGGCCCACCTGAAGACGCGATGGGCAAGGCCATCAAATACCTCGGTCTCGGCGAACTACACTACCGACGCAAGGGAAGATCGATCCGTTTCGACTGTCGGGATCTCAGCAAGCTGCTATCCTGAAATCCATCTGTTCATAAACCGAAGACGTTGTGGACTGAAGGACCATAACCATCACCCCAACCCCTTCCGGGTAAGCTCCTGATTGCACACGGGTGCTTAGTGGGTCCGTTTCGATCAGACGAGATCTGCCCTCGGTCTTCTGAGCTCGTCGATTGTTCCCAGAAACGACAGACGACGTATTGGGGGCATGGACCGCTTGGTTGCCTCGGAATATGGGGCTGTGACATTCCCAGTGCCGCAGGGATGCAATAGCCCCTCAAAGCGCCTGGTTCAAAATCCCGGTCACGTCCATTTTATGCCGACATGTGAGCTGGTACAGCCACAAATGATCGGACTGCTATTCATATTCGATTCCTGCCTGCCTCACAAAATCGTTCCAGAGGGTTTCCGCTACTTGTTCAGGAGTGAGCTTCGCGTCATCACGCCCGCCGAAGGAATGAAACCCACCATGGTGTTCAAGATAGAGGTTGTAGTCATCCGCCTCGACGCTGATCCAGCCGTTCGCTGTGTTAGTGCCGGCATGTCGCTCGTAGACATAAGAAATGTCGCCCATACCATGACGCCGCCCCTTGGAATTATGCACGGTGATATGGGCTTCACCGCCGCTTCGCTTCCCGCGGTTGACTACAGTACAGGTGAAAGCGGTTGGGCTCATCGGCTCGAATTTCGCTCTGATCTGACCCTCTAGGTCGTGCAGCTCGGCGCAGGAGCGCTCGAAATAATGCCGAATGGTTGCAAACGCCCCGTCGGCGAACTCCGCCTTCTGAATGCTGTCGAAGTCCTGTTTGACACGCGGGCGACGACCCGTCGTAGGGCTGACATTCACAACTGGCGTCAGCCTGCCCGAAGAGTCAGCTTCCATGCCTTCGATTATCCGACGCAAGCCCGTCACAATATTGAGGAACGCATTGTTCGGGTTCGTCCACTCCGAAATCGGCAGCCCGTCCTTGGGCAGAGCCATGAACTCGCTGAAGGGGGAGGCGAGCCAGTCGCAGGGCTCAAGAATGATTGGCACGATCCGGATTCTGCCCTGCTCATGCATCTTCCGCGCCTGCTCAAACTCCTTCTCGTAGCAATAAGTGGAGGCGAGGTAGTCCGGGCTCAGGAGAGCAATGAACAAGGTGCTTTCGTTTAGGTTGGCGCTGATCGTGTCGCCCAGCTTCGAACCAGCAAGGATCTTATGATCCGACCAGTCTTGAAGATCGCCCTCGCGGCGGAGCACCGACAGATGCTTGTGCAGTCGCTCAAGATATTTTTCGTCAGCGTGAGAATAAGAGATAAAAGCGTTGGCTGGCATGGGATTGACCGGATGCGACGAGGTGTTCAGGCCACTCTGGTGAAGGCCATAATGTTGAAAATGAAGGACGTTGCCTAAGCTAGGTCGTTGATAACTGCGGCAACTCCAGCGCTTTGATTGCGACTTGCGCCATCTGACCTCTCAGTCCAGAAATCTTGTCATGAAGCTTTTTGAGTTCTTCCGGATCAGTGGTCGAGCTGAGTGATTTACGGGTCTTGGCCAGTTTCGCGATCTGCCTGTTGGGCACAATGAGACGTTCACCGTCCACGATCACACCCGTAATCTCAGGCGGACGATCTGTGTATGCTTTCTCCTTGTGGTACCGGAGGCCAGAACGATGAATGACCTGCTTGATCCTCCAGATATCGTCAGGGTCGACTGACTGGCCGGAGATCGTCACATCATCAATGTATACAGTCAGTCGATAGCCCTTTTCCTTACAGATACAGGCGATCGCGTCCCAGGTATCGATGTGCGAATAGTACGCCATGATAGGGCTGAGACGGCTGCCCGTTGGCAAGCATCCTTTGTACGTGGCAAGGCGGGCAAGGGTTGCCGCAATGTCTTTCTCGCATCCCATAACGGAGCGGAAAAACCAGTAGACCCTGCGAGATGGCGTACTCGGAAAATACCTGCGAATATCAAGGCACCGAACATCTCTATTGCCCCGATGTTGTCCGGCATTCGAGACGTAACAGCGTCCCTTCACAGGGCAATAAAGATAGTCCGGAGGGGCGATCCTGGCTAAAACCTTAGCCAGGCGCCCCTGGACGACTTTGAGATACCGCTCTGGGTTCTGTACAGGGCGCATCTCACCATTCTTCTTGCGGATTTCGAACTCCTTATAAAGCGAGTCCGCATTTTTCGTCAGGCGGCGTAGATCCGCGACACTCACTCCCAAAAGGCGGGCAAGCTTTGCGCGGCTCCTCAGCTTGTAGAGCGGCGATTGATCGAGCTTATACAGTTTAGCGTTGGTCCGCATGTGCATGTTCTGAACGTTCCTCAAGGAACCGCATCAGACTGAGGATTTTGGACGCCACGAATGTCCGAGCTTGCTCATAAGCTCCTGGCTTATCCATGTTCTCAGAGAAGAACATGATAGAAGAAGCTGGAATGCCAAAGGCATCAGCATACTTATCGATGAGCTCAAGCGTGGGCTTCTTGTGTCCTTTCTCAATCTCCGACAAGTATGATTTAGAGATGCCGAGCCTTTCCGCAGCTTCTGACTGCTTGATGTCGTGATAAACACGGATCAAGCGAAGCGCTTCGTTCAGCATTGTGTTTCTCCTTGGCACTAAACAGGGCGGCGGATCACTCCCGAAGGAATTTGATGATCGCGAGGGCGATGTAGATCACCTGAGTGACCCACTTGCCGACTGCCACCAGGGTCTTGATCGTCTGCGGACGGATGAGGGCTTTCGCCCAGTTCCACCGCTTCCGAGACCCAACCCGCCGCCGTTCCCGGTCAATATCCTTCGATGTTTCCATCGATATCTCCTATCTTTGCCAACCAGAGCGGGATTGCTCTGATTGCCATCGCAGCAAAGAAAGGCGGGGCGAGAACGGTAACCCTGAAAGTACGGGCGTGCCCCCGCCATCGGGGGCACGCCCGTCCGGACCGCGCGCTCAGCACGAACCGGCCGAATGGTAGAAGGCGTTTGCCTTCCGCAAGGCTCCGGATGGAGCCTCAGTGAATGATGGCTTATCCCTTTGTAAGAATAATTGACCCTTAGGAAATTAGGGCGGACCTCAAGAGGCGTCAAGAAAAAAGTTCGCTGTCAGCGAACTTAGTTTACGCATACGCTTAAAAACGCGTGAGCAGTTACCGCGAGATCAAGGCTGCTTCGGTCGCCCTAGAGGGGCCTTTAATGGACAACTCGGACAGTTTCTCGCTTACCATCGATCCTTGGCCTCTATGGTGGCATGAGAGACCCAACTTTCTCTCGATATCCCAAAGGATCTTCCAATAACCGGGACGAGGGCGCCGAGCGGTGACGATGGGAGGGTCTCGGTTCTGATCCCTGCCTGTGCATTCCCGGTGGCGCTCTACCCCCTGCGTGTGATGAATAGGGTGGGTCTGTGAGATGAGGCCATTGTGATGACCCCGCCTGCTGTGTCCTTTTCCTACTCCGATCATGCGATCAAAATGCTCGCAGAGCGTGAGATCGAGCGGGAATGGGTGGAATGCACCATTTTGGCGCCTGAGACGACAGAGCCTGATCCGAAGCACCCGGAGAGGGTACTGGCCTTCCGCTCAATCCCGGAGCGAGACGGCAGAGTGTTGCGTGTGGTATATGTCCCTGGAGCGGGAACCCATCGGGTGGTGACCCTCTTTTTTGATCGGGGTCGGAGCCGGAGGCGATGAGAGCCCATTACGATGCTGAGGTTGATGCCCTTTACCTGCGCTTTGCTGAAACATCCGTCAGCGAGAGCGAGGAAGTTCGCCCTGGTATCGTGTTCGATTTCGATGCAGATGGCCGGATTGTGGCCGTCGAAATCCTCGATGCGTCAGAGCACCTAGCACCGGGTACGGACCTGCAGGCCTTGAGCGCAGCCTGACCCCCCTGAACGGCTCACCCCGTATCGTGTCAAAAAGCAATAGGAAGTGCTCCTCCGCTACGTTCGTGTGGCGGCCGAGGACAAGCCGAAACCCTGGTACCCAGATCCCACTCTAACAGGAATCAACGATTCGGCGTTTTCTGAGGGTGTCCGGAGGTCGGCTACACTCCGACCGCAGCCTGAGGAGACGCTCAAGCTCAATCGCCGCCCTTTCCTCGCCATCCTCGGCACGTGGGGCGGTTCTGATCATGAGGCCTGCCTTCGCCGAACCGGGCCTGCTGATGGTCGTCGTGAGCAAGGCCCCGTCCTGCGGATGCTGTTACAGCTGGGTCGATCATGTCCGCCGCTGGCTTCCTGATGGTGGTTCGGGAGACGCTCGACATCGGTCCGGTCAAGGTTCACCTTGGCATGCCCCAGGATCTCGCGTGGTGGCACCCGTTGAGGTCGGCCGCTACTTCATCAAGGGCACGTGACTGCGGACGCCATCAAACGCTTGCTTGCTGTGAAGTCCCAGGTGAGGGGATTGTCCGTTCCCGGGATGCCTGTCGGCTGGCCAGGCATGGGGGTTGGGGGTGAGAACGACAGCTCCGCTGCCGTACCGTTCGGGCCAACCGGCCAGATGACCTTCGCCCGGTGTCGGGGCTTCCGTCAGGTTTGATTGCCTCCCGCTCAAAGGCCGACCTTTACGACGAACTCGCCGTAGCCACGACTGTGCTGGAGATGCTCCCTTTTGTCCCTGATCTTGCGTCCCGCTCGCCCACTCCCCACGTCAGCATAGCCTTAGGGTCCGGGCCCCTCTGGCGAGCGGGTCGCCGCTCGCGATGTCGGACTTCTTCTCTTGCTTTGCGCCCACGAGCGCGACCGCAACGGGGAATCCACCATGGACTACATTGCTTTTCGGGCCACTACGGCTCCCAGCCATGCAAACCGGCTGCTGGCTACCGTAATCAGACTGGTGATCCTGGCTGCAGCCGGGGCTGTTCTGCTGACCCTTGTCCTTGTTGGCTTCTTCGTCGTGCTCCCGCTGATGGTGGTCGGCGGCATCGCGTCGTATTTTTACCTTCGCCGTCGCGTGCGTCAGGCTCAGCAGAGCTCGCGGGACGATGTGATCGACGCCGAGTATACGGTCATCGATCGCCGATAGAGCCTCTTGAATCTGCTTGGGTTGCCGAGAACCCTGCTCCTCCCCACGAGGTTGGGTCGGACACCCGTTCAAGCTTGGCTGACGTCGGCGAGTTCAATGGCGGATGAAATTGCCATGCAATCCGAGGGAAACGGTCGGCTGACGGCCGAAGCCGCAGGATGCATCGTTGCCGATGCTGGGCGACGCTACTTCGACAGCCGCCGATCCCGCGTCGACGCGTTCGTCGACCGCCACTTCTCGCTTGCCGGCTCGGCGGCGATCCATCGCAGGGCGGTCGGGTGGGACATGCTAAAGGCACCCGCCAACGTCACCCTCGCGGTGCCGCAGTTGGCCGCAAAACTCGCGGCGGCCGGGGCCCAGGCGGTCGGCGCCAAGCGAGCGGCGAGATATCTTGGCTCCCGCAACCTGTTGTTCGACACGGCCGTCGGTCAGGAGATCGAGTGGCTCATCATGACCGAGCTTCTGGAACTGCCATTCCGGCAGGGCGAGCGGGAGTCTCGCAAGGATGCTCTGGCCGAGACCATCCTGTCCGCCCCTGAGCTTCAGGAGTCGCTGAACGAGACCCTCCAGGCGATCGGCCGGCGTGGCGACGATCCTGAGTTCAGGCAGCGACTCGAAGAGGGCATGGCGACCTATGCCGGGACACGCGCCGCGGCTGCGGAAATCACGACAGCGTTGATGACGGTCGGGGCGGGAGCTGTCACGGTGAAGCAGGCCACTCCGGGTGTGATGACACTCGGCCCGGCCTTGGCGGCTGCACTGGCGCAGCAGGCCGCAATCGCGTCCTTTCCCCTCGGAACTGGCCTGGGCGGTATGTGGTACGGCATTTTCCCCGCGGCCGTATCACCGGCGCTGCTCAGCGGGGTCACCGGCGGGCTTCTGGCGGTCAGCTCGATCGCGGCCGCCTTTGCGGGCATTGTGGCTGATCCGATCCAGCGGCGCTTGGGCCTGCATCATCGTCGATTGCTCCGCCTGATCGATGCGCTTGACCGACAATGGCAGGCCGAGCACACGGAGGCTGGTTTCACCGCCCGTGACCCGTACGTGGCGCGATTGCTCGATCTCGTTGATCTTCTGGGCAGTGCCTATCGCTTGGCAAAGCCGTAGCAAAGCGACCGTTTGTTTTGTCCTCCAACGGACTGAGATGGGGCGTCCGGAAGGTGTGGTTCTAAGGCGTTTCACAGAGAAAAAGGCCGACACTCACGAACGGCTGATAAATGGATGGAGCAGGCTCCCTGGTATGGTCCGTTTCAGCCCTGAGCAGGCGCATGGCGATGACGAGCGCCTCCGCTCCGGTGTCGGCAAGGATCGCCGGCACAAACTTGTTTCCCTAGGCGGCTGTGACCAGGAACAGGGCGTTGGGACGGAGCGCTACCGTGATGTTCTAGCGGTTGTTGTGGCCATGGAGAGCATCACCACACGTGCTTAATATCCAAAGTCCGAGCCGATCGCCGGTATCAGGCGGTCCGCCGCTCTATGACAGTCACAATCTGCAGATCGGGGAAGCGGCCGAGTAGGTGACGGACAAGCGGATCGAGGCTCCGATCATTGGGGCTGAGCCGGGCAGGGCGTTTCGCTTCCGGCTCTCGGCCGCCCGTGGGGAGTGGTTTCCAGCTTGGTCCGCCCGGTTCTCGAAGTCTTAGGCCTCGTCCATCCGGTCTGTCTGGAAACTGCCGTCGACTGTGCTGAGGAAGCCGGTGCCGAGGTTTTCCTTGAGGGATGGTAGCGCCCTCCCGTATCTCCACCCCTTGAGTTAATGACCGTAAATTGGGCCGCAAGGCGTTGCCCACTCGTATGGGACCGCCATTTCGGGCCTGCGTGACATGAGGAGCGTTCATAGAGTCGGCTGGAGTGTCGGTCGAGATATTCCAGCCCGACAATGGATCCGCACAGGAGGATAAAGAGGTTCCCTCATTTCCCTGGGGAGATATCATGTCAATCTGGCCCGGAAGGACATCTAAGTCCACCGTAGGGTCATGACGATCCATGGAACCGTGCTTCAGCGAACCGTGGTATTCCTTTCTACCTATACACCGTTTGACACACTCGTCCTCGGTCGGCGCTGCCGTGGTGGTCTGGGAGATTGTAGATGCCGGCGCACGCTGGGCGGCACTGTCGATCGCGGTCTGCCAATGGCGGACAACGGTCGAGCGGCTGAGGGTGGCTCGTTTCGCGACGGCCACTTTTGACGTTGGCAAGCCCTCTGCTTGAAGAGCAAGAATGGCATTGACCATAGCCTCAAGCGACTTGGCGGTTTGCCTACTCGCAGCATATCGAGCGCCGACTTTCTGCCTCTCCCGCAGCGGTAGTCCGGCGACTTCAACCGCGCAGGCACCGCGGTCGCGGTCGTTCGCCTTCAGTCTAGCGGGATCCCAACGGTCAGCTGCGAACTCTACGACTTTATCCAGCACGGCCAAAGCCTGTCGGGGGCGCTCGAAACTAGAGATCGCACGGGGTTTCAACCGTTCAAACAGGTTCGCTGCGAGCAGAGCTCGGTCTTCAAGCCCGACCTGGTAGTCCGGATCTTCCGATCTGTGCATCCGCCGCAGTTCGTCGAAAGCCCACGTCTGACAGGTCGAAAAAACGATGTTGGACTGCTTTTTGCGCAACCCTGAGACGGCAACTGCACTCTCCCGCGCCATCACCGATAAGTTTGCCCGCGTATCCACGTGCAAGGCCCATTCGGAGAGTCTTAGAAAAACGTTGTCATTCCAGATTTTCACCGTCCAGAACGGAGACAGCGGGTTTTTCCCTTTGAGCGGATTGCACAGGCCGCCAGGATCGGCCCCTAACGGCAGCAAGGTCTTGCAGATGCCTGCGATGACTCCGCTAAGAAAACGCACGATATCCTTTCGGCAGCGCGGGTCGTCCGGGGCCCACCAGACTTCGCTGCCATAGGGCAGCAGGTACCAAAGATGCGGATTCCGGACTACCCCGGTCCTGGGGCATTCATCTGCGACAACAGCATGCGGGAGGCATGGTAAAGGCAACTGCTCGAGCGAAGCTCGAAGGTCGTCCCAAGACGCAAAGGTCTTGTCCAAATCAACCCGGAATCCGCCACGCATGACGTCGTTGAGTGTCACATACGGTGCGTCAAGACCAAGAAGCTTCGAATCCGGGTGGTAGACCCGTCCCTTATCCGAGCCGACAAGCAAATGTTGTTTTCGACGGGTCAGTTGTACGAATCTGCGGAGGACGTGCAGACCGGCCGAACGCAGTCCCTCCTCGCAGAATGCCGGCCAATGGCGACCAGCGATTTCACCGCCAAACCACACGAATCCCTCTTCGATCCGCAGTCTGACGAGCTCACGTCTGCTCAACGCGTTTTGAAAGAAGGGGTTATGGAAATCGACTGGGCGGCGCCTGGCCGGCCGGCTCAGAGCTTCTGTCCGCCGCAGGCAGCGGGTCTCCGCCCAGCGTGCTTCGAACAACTGCTTCGCATTATCATGAGCCGAAAAAGCCGGATCCCAATTAGGGATCGTCGAAGGCGGCACAATGGTCGTGAAACCGGGGACAATTCCTTCGAAATTTGAAGCAATGGGTCGGAGGTCAGATGCAATAGGGAAGGGGACTTTTTCAATCCTTTCAGTCACCGGCACCTGTCCCAGTGCGCAGTGGAGATATGGTTGGTGCTGCCCTGCATCGTTAAACCTTCAGCCAACAAGAAGAATTACGCTCACCTCGATTCGCGCAAACGTCAAGAGATGCCCTCCGTACCAAGGCGCGTGCACTTCGTCTTTTCTCGAAGGACACGGGAGAGGCAACGTACCGCTACACGATCATCACCGCAGAGTTGTTTCGTTAGATGGTGCGCGATGGTGGCCATTGGATCGCGGCCATCATCCTTTGGAACGAAGTTTATCTCGACTGAGTCCTTGAAGAGCGCCGCCTGGTGGCGAACACCTGCCGGATGAGCTTCTAGCCCAGTCTCGTCGAGTGGCCGCGGATCAGGGAAAGTCTCGTGTGAGAACGCTCGTCCATCCGCAGTGGAAATCGACTGCTCGAGAGCATCCCCTGCTGAGCTTGCCATCTGTGAAACTAAGCCTGAGATCGGCAGTGCCCCTGATCAATTACACCCTTTAAGTTGCTAGAACTCGGCAAGGCTCTAATCCAATTATAATCCAATAGTAAACCGGTCTTCTTGGAAAGAAGACATAATTAACTCCAAGAGGCAGTGGATGAATCCAAGAAAAATGCCGAGCTGGAACAATTGTCACAACTGAATTTGGGCTTAGTTTAGATTCGCAGTTCATAAAACTCGTCAATGTCCAAGGATGATTTCATCTTTGAGGACAGCCTAGTCATATCCCTTTATGGAGATAAGATCATGTCGAGTTTTAGTCCAATCGCGCGCGAACTGCCGCCATGCTACATTGACATATTCAAAGTCAAAAGGTCGATTACCCAATCTGGGCGACTTCATCTTGCCGTAAGCTACCAATACCAGATTTTCGCGAGAGGAGAATTTGCTGTAGACCCTAGCTCTATTCGGGCTGTCACTGAGTGTGCCAATGCACTCATCGCGGAAGCTAGAGCAAGTCATCCTCGGTTGCTGGGCTGCGGTGCTCCCATTCTGAGCGCAGAGAACGAAAGGTTGGCTCAAAAGCTGTGCGATAGCTTGGAGCGCAAAGTGGCTGCATGGGCCCAGCGAGACCTCTTCAAGCCGTCGCCCGACTGGGATTATCGGGCGTGCCTCGATGCAGTCGCCCATGCTCGTACTGCCATCCGGAAGCGAGATTCTATCCGCCTTCGAGCAGTTCTTACCAAACTCGGTGTTCTCGGCACGCAGTCCGGCGTGGATGAGATCAGTGTCACTGCACGAGCTCTCTTGGAGATAGCTGAGCACGTTCTGCCGAGGTGAAGTGCGTGAACACGAGCAACGGAGGAGTGGATTCTCTTGGATCTCTCTCCTGATCGGCTGAGCGCCAGAACATTCAACTAATTCAACAGTCAAATCGTGCCGAAGCGGCTCACTCAAGGATACCACATGTCGAAGAACCAACTTACTCGCCGCATGTCCCAGCTCTCGCCTGCTATGCGTGCGGCTGTCATGAAAGCCGCCGAAGTGGTCGGCCATGAAACAGACATTCTGACCCACAAACGCGCATTAGCGATTGTACGATCGGTCCCGAAGGCCGAAAGGGGCGGCCTCACCCAGGCCGCTGCAGTCGATTTTCTCCTTCGGACCGGTAAGGAGATTGCCTCGATCCGCTTACAGCGTCGGCGGCTCCGTAAACTGGAGGCGTCCAAAGACTTCAAGACGAGAGCTGCGGAAGCTCAGGAGGCCGGCGAGCGACGTCGACTGGCGTGTCGTTTAGCTGCTCCCTTGGAGCAACGCCTGAAGCAAGCACGGGAAGAGGCTGTGAAGAATGCTGCCAAACGCGTTATGAACTGGGGGGCTCCGGCTGGCACCAAGTGGCAGATCCGGCTGAGTACGACGGACGACGTCGATTACGAGCTGACAACGTGGCGGGACTACACCGTTTATCGTGGTCAGTTCAAAGGATGGGCCGCGAAAGGTGATAGGCATGCGATTACGGTTCGACCAGATTGGAAAACGAGGGTAACCCAAGCTGGATGCAAGAGCGGCCTGTTGAAGGCTCGAATGCTTTTGAATGTCGAACCTGTTTCAGCGTGCACGCAGGGAACGTGGGCTCTCTATCGAGCGGTGTATGCACAGCGGGGCCGAGGTTATCAGGCACATATCAAACGGGGAATTTTCATCCGCTTTGGGCGATACGGCAGCACAGATTGTCGTACAGAATTGCGCGAAGGAGAGGACTTCACCAAGGCCTATAAAAAGTTGGACAGCTTCGTTCGTGGAAAGGTCAAAAAAGTAGCTACGCCAAGCCCCTCGAACCGAGCGCAGGAGGATTTCATGCCAGAAGAGGACTGGGAGGCATTGTCAGAAATTAGCTGACCAGTATTGGAGCATGCTGAGGCCGTTCCATGATGGGATGAGAGATGATTGACCCACTGTTGTGAGGGTCGGCGGATGAGCCGTCAGGCGCTGGAGCGATCCGGCGCCTTTCGCTTTGAGGGAGAGCAGTGAGCGAGATTGGAAAACATTCGCATAAGGGATCTTTTGACAAGAAGTTTAGGTCGTCGCTGTTGTCTCCCGTTCTGGACTCAGGCGGCTAGAGCGGTCTCCCGATTGAAGCTTTCGAGGATCCATTGCCGAACCGCTGTCACGGCCGGACGTCGCTCGTGATCGCCGGCATCGATCAGGAAAAATGAGGCTGGCGCCCGAACACTCTCAGCGAACGGTCGAACAAGGACTCTAGATTCCAAGTAGCGTTGACAGGTTACGTTGTCTCCCATGGCAAGCCCGAGGCCACCGACAGCTCCCTCAATCATCGCCAAATGGTTTCCGAGATAGTGGCGTCCTCCGGTGAGGATACTTCCCTGTGGGACTGTCGCCAGCCAGAGGTCCCACTCATGCCCATTTGCGGCACATAGCAGGGGCGCGTTGGCCAACTCAAGGATGTCACCACTTGCTAGAAGATCCGGCCGGCAGACCGGGAAAAGATCGGTGTCGGTCAACCGCTCGCTGCGCCGGCCAGGCCAGATTCCATCGCCATAGCGAATGCACAGATCGACATCGGAGGCGATAACCTCCTTCGGACTGTTTGAGGGACGCAGATGTAACCGCAAGTCCGGATATTGCTTCAAAAGATCCCCGACGGTCTTTACCAGCCACAGGCACGTCAAGGCAGGCGGCGCGCTCACCGTGACGTCGCCCCGGACGCTCGGTCGATCCAAGCTGATGACGGCTGTCGCCAGAAGATCGAACCCGGAACTCAGGGGGGCCAGGAGTTGCTCTCCCGCCACCGTCAGCTTGAAGCGGTTGCCCGCCCGCTCCAGGAGATCGGTGCCAACGAAGGCTTCCAGCGTCCGGATCTGGTGGCTGACCGCCCCGTGCGTCACCCCGAGTTCCTCCGCGGCCCGGGAGATCGAGCGACGGCGGGCCGCAGCCTCGAAGGCCCGCAGAGCATTGAGAGGAGGGAGCCGGCGTGCTGCCATTGTTAGATTTTCTCACAGTTGAGCCGGAGACATTCTCGTTTGCGTGAGCCCATCTGTCTAGAGCAAGGTCTAGGCTCCTGGTGGAGACCCTGGTCGACCCCTGGACGGATTTCAGAAACACTCAAAAAGGGGAGCGGCTCGGTGAAGCGTCTTCAACTACTCGGCATTGCGGCTCTGGGGCTTCTTGCGGCCACAGGCGGCGCCTTCGCACAGGCAAAGAAATGGGAAACCGTGAAGATCGCCACGGAAGGAGCCTATGCTCCGTGGAACTTCACCGGTCCCGGCGGCAAGCTCGAAGGTTTCGAAATCGATCTTATTGCCGAGCTCTGCCCGCGGATGAAGGTGAAGTGCGAGATCGTGGCCCAGGATTGGGATGGCATCATCCCGGCGCTCAACGCCGGCAAGTACGACGCCATTATGGCCGGGATGCAGATCACGGAGAAGCGGCTGGAAACCATCAATTTCTCGCGGCCGTATGCCCGTACCCCTGGCGCCTTCCTAGTTCCCAAGGACTCTCCCCTGGCAAAGGTGCCGAGCGACAAGGTCTTCGATATCGGCGCGGATCCTGCGGCGGCTCAGAAAGCCGCTGATGAGATGAAACCTCTCCTCAAGGGCAAGGTCGTGGGCGTCCAGGGCTCGACCACTCTCGCAACCCTGATGGAGCGCCTGTTCCAGGGCGTGGAAGTCCGCGAGTACAAGACTACGGAGCAGCATGATCTCGATCTCGCGGCAGGGCGCATCGACGCTGTGGCCGCCGCCACGACGGCCCTCGACATCACCCTGAGCAAGCCGGGCTTCGAGAACTTCGTCATTGCCGGTCTCGGCTTCACCGGTGGCTTCATGGGCCGGGGTGTTGCTGCAGGCTTACGCAAGACTGACCAAGACCTGAAAGTGATGTTCGACGAGGCGATCGCATCGGCCCTGGCCGACGGCACGATCTCACGGCTGTCCCAGAAGTGGTTCAAGCGCGACCTCGCCGCAAAGTAACGAACGATCAATGTTCCTGAAAGTGCCCCGCTCGGCTGAGCCGGCGGGGTACGCTGCCTCTTTGCATGAGGACGAGACACGAGGAAGCAGACGCTCCACCGGTACTCGTCCCCTGCCCTCCTTCAAACCTGGAGTTGGACCATGTCTTTTCGCGTTCTCTCGGCACAGATCATGCACGAGTCGAATTCCTTCAGCGTGCGCCTGACATCCCTGGACCGCTTCGCCGACGTGATCCTGCTCCACGGCGACGAGGCCCTGCGTGCGCTCGATGGGACGAATACCGAGGTCGCGGGTTTCCTGGATGTTGCACGCGAGAAGAACTGGGAACTGGTTCATGTCATCAGTGCCCACGCTAATCCGGCAGGCTGCGTCACCGAGCAGGCTTTCGAGGAGATCGTAAAGGTCGTCGAGGACGGCGCCCGCCGCGAGCGGGAACGGCTCGATGGGATCCTGCTCGCGTTCCACGGAGCCATGGTCACGACCCATTCAGGCGATGGCGAAGGAGAAATTCTCGAACGCCTCCGCGCCATTGTCGGTCGAGATGTCCCAATCGCCGCGACCTTGGATCTGCATGCGAACGTCACCCGGCGCATGTGCGAACTGGCCGATATTCTCGTGTCCTATAAGACCTATCCGCATATCGACATGCGCGTGTCCGGCCGGCATGCGGGCGAGTTGCTGCACCGGACCATGGCTGGCGAAATCAAGCCCCAGACCCTCTTCGTGCGCCCGCCCATGCTGGAGGACGCCAATGGCGGCCGCACGGATGTTGGGCCGCTTGTCGCCGTGATGGACCGCGCCCGAGCGTATGAAAGCGAGCCTAATGTCCTGGCGGTGAGCGTCAACGGCGCATTTCCTTATGCCGATATCGATGAGATCGGCCCGACCATCACGGTGACCTATTCAGGGGATCCGGAACCTCACCGGCACTTCGCCGAAGAGATGGCAAAGGCCATGTGGGACGTGCGCCATGATCTCGTCAATCGCTTCCTGTCGCCTGATGAGGCTGTGGCTTCCGCGCTTGCGGGCGATGACCGGCCGGTGGTCATCGCGGATTATGCCGATAATCCCGGAGCTGGAGGTTACGGCGACGGCACGAACCTGCTTCGGGCCTTGATTGCGGCAGACGCAGACGCCTGCTTCTGCCCGATCGTGGACCCTGAGACGACCTCGCAGCTGCAGAGCAGGAAGCCCGGTGAAACGGTATCGATCCGTCTCGGTGGCAAGGTGAACGCGACCTTCGGCGGCGAACC
Source organism: Microvirga terrae (assembly GCF_013307435.2). NCBI lineage: Bacteria > Pseudomonadati > Pseudomonadota > Alphaproteobacteria > Hyphomicrobiales > Methylobacteriaceae > Microvirga > Microvirga terrae. The sequence continues at coordinate 63,753 of NZ_CP102847.1, read as the reverse complement.
GCTTGAGCTCACTGGCACGCTGCTGAGCGTATCCGACGGTAACTACACCTGTGATGGACCGATGTATGCGGGTGTCCGTATGTCCTTTGGTCCCACGGCGGTGATCGAGGTCGGGCGCGTTCAGGTCGTCATCGTCACCGAGCCTCACCAGTGTCATGACCTGCAGCAATTCCTCGCCTTTGGTATTGACCCTCGCGCCAAGAGGATCGTTGGTGTCAAATCCATGCAGCATTTCCGGGCCGCGTTCGAGCCGATCGCAAGTCGTGTTCTGGTCTGCGACAGCGGGGCGCTGGCCTCCCCGGATCTGAGGAAGTTCACCTTCACGCGCGTGCCGAGACCAATGTATCCGCTCGAACCCGACACCCCCTACAACCCCGAAGTCTTTATTCGTTCCCGGTCCTCTGAAAAGCCTGTCAAGGTGGAGAGCCGAGCATGACACAGCCCTCCCCTGCCTGGCTCGACGCTGCTGCCGTCGAGGACCGGACGAGGCGCATTGATGCGGTTGCGGCGATGCGCGACCTCTTCGAGGCGCACGGACAAGGCCGTGTGACCCAGCCGCCGCAGGTCCTCACCCTTCTTCCCGACAACCGGGGCGACTTCATCACCTACTCGGGTGTTCTGCCGGAGGACGGTGTCTTCGGGGTCAAGGTTTCTCCTTATGTGGTCACCCCGTCCGGCGGCAAGGTCACGGCCACGACGATGCTGATGAGCCTTGAGACGGGACAGCCCTTGCTGTTCTGCGACTCGCTGGCGCTGACGACAGAGCGAACCGCCGCAACAACGGCTTTGGCGGTCGACCTCCTCGCCCAATCTGATGCCGCCAATCTGGCGATCATCGGCAGCGGCCCCATTGCCTTGGCTCACTTGCGTCACGTCCTGCCGCTTCGGTCCTGGAAGCGGGTCCGCATTCATTCACGCAACATCTTGGCCAAGAAGGAAACCCTCGAGGCAAGCCTCGGCAATCTCCGACCGATCCCAGAGATCGTTGACGATTGCTTTCGCGCGGTGGTCGATGCCGATGTGGTGCTGCTTTGTACGTCCTCCGGCACCCCGGTTCTATCGATGGACCATATCAGGCCCGGGATGCTTGTGACCTCGATCAGCACGAATGTCGCGCGAGCCCATGAAATCCCGCCGGATGCCTTGGCGCGAATGAATGTCTATTGCGATGATCGGTCGACAACTCCCCTCATTGCGGGTGAGATGGTCCTGGCCTCCGAAAACGGGTGGTCCCGCGACGACATCCGCGGCGATCTGGGTGAACTTGCCTGCGGCAGAGCGCGGGCCCCCTCCCCTGATCGAGCCAGCTTCTTCCGATCCATGGGCCTTGGGATTGAGGACGTGAAGATGGCGCTCGAGATCCACCGCGTGAGCTCGCACGCGTCCTAAGCCGATGACACAGCCGCATCCTGAAATCCGCGCCGATGTCATCGTGCTGGGAGCCGGCATCGTGGGCGTCTCCGCCGCCCTGCATCTTCAGATGCGGGGGCGCAATGTCATTCTGATTGACCGACGCGGCGCGGGTGAGGAAACGAGCCACGGCAACGCTGGGCTGATCGAACGGTCGAGCGTCATCCCCTACGGGTTCCCCCGCGATCTCAGGACCGTCCTCCGCTATGCCCTGAACCGCTCCGCAGATGTCCGTTCCGACTGGCGCTTCCTGCCTCGGATCCTCCCTTGGCTCTGGCAATTCTGGCGCGAATCCGCCCCCGGATCCTTGAAAAAGGCAGCGGCCGACATGCTGCCTCTCATCGAGCGGTCAGTTTCAGAGCATGAACTCCTCATGGCAGAAGCCGGGCTTCTGGGGCAATTGCGCCGGACGGGCTGGATCGAGGCATTCCGCAGTCGGAAGTCTCTCGACCACGCAGCGAAGCATGCAGCGGTTCTTGAGCCTTATGGATTGCATTTCGATATCCTCGACGGCAAGAGCCTTCGTCAGCGCGAGCCTCACACATCCGAGACCCTCATTGGTGGAATTCATTGGCGGGATCCGGCGACGGTTCCCGACCCCGGCGGTCTCGTAAAAGGATACGCTGACCTGTTTCAGCAGCGCGGCGGCCGTTTCGTTCAAGGTGAGGCCCGCACGCTCCGGCAGGACGGTATCGAATGGACAGTCCGCAGCCGGGATAGCGTAGTCCGCGCCCACGACGTCGTAATTGCTCTCGGACCATGGTCCGACACGGTCCTGCGTCCTCTAGGCTATCGCGTTCCGCTGGTCGTCAAACGCGGATACCACGTACATCTCCGACCACAGGCCGATGCTGTCCTCCACCATCCTGTGGTCGACGTGGACGGCGGGTTTCTTTTGGCGCCAATGACGCGCGGTATCCGCCTGACCACGGGTGTCGAGTTTGCCCACCGAGACTCCGTACAAACTCCCCTGCAGTTGGAACGAACTGAGCCCCTGGCGCGCGAAATTTTTCCTCTTAAGGATCGGATTGATCCGCAGCCGTGGATGGGAGCCCGCCCCTGTCTGCCTGATATGCGTCCCGTCATTGGTGCTGCTCCAAAGCACAAAGGGCTATGGTGCGCCTTTGGCCACAATCATCATGGCCTGACCCTTGGACCGGTTACCGGGCGTTTACTGGCTGAGATGATGACTGACCGGGAAACGTTCACTGACCCAAAGCCCTATTCTATTGATCGCTTCATGTCCTGAGCCCCATGGCTGAACACGGCGTAAGCTGAGGCCGCGTCATTGGCGTGTGTAGTTGAGCCGATGAGTGTGTATCGCGCTGCTATCCTCAGGTTTTCGGAGCAATGTCGATCTTGAACCACTTCATCGAGAGGTTCTGGATGGTGCCGTCCTGAGTGGCCGCGTTGATTGCCTCATTGAGCTTCTGCTTTAACTCGGCGTCCTCCTTGCGCAGACCAATGCCGACCCCGTCGCCCTGAATGCCACCGGTGACAGCAGGCCCGACGAGGGCGTAGTCCTTGAATTCCGGCTTACCGAGGGTGCCGATAATCGCAGTGGCGTCCGCCAGCACCGCATCTATGCGGCCGGCCAGAAGATCGAGGTCGTGTGCCTCGGTGGTCTTGTACTCCCGGATCTCAGCTATCCCCTTTAGATACTTCTCGGCGAAGACTGGATGGGTCGTGGAAACCTGCACGCCGATCGTCTTGCCCTTGAGCAACGGCTTCGTCGCCTCAATTGCCTTCTCGGCCTCCGCTTGCTGACTTACCAGATTATAGGTTTGCCCCGTTCCCGGCATCTTGGCGAGTGGCGAGTCCTTCGCCACCAGGAAGCCGTTCGGCGAGTCGGCATAGGGGCCAGCGAAATCGATGACCTGCTTGCGGTCGTCGGTGATGCTCATGCCGGCCATGATGGCATCGTATTTTTTCGCCTGAAGAGCGGGGATGATCCCGTCCCAGTCCTGGGCCACAATCTCGCACTTTACTTTGATGCGGCGGCAAAGTTCGTTGGCGAGATCAATGTCGAAGCCTTCGAGCTTGCCGCCCGCGCCGGTGAAATTCCACGGGGCATAGGCGCCTTCCGTCGCGATCTTGATGACTCTGTCCTGTGCAGCAGTCACACCACCTGCCACAGTGGCAACGATCGCAGCCAACGCGAAGCTCCTCATGATAGTCATTGCCGTTCCCTCGGTTTTCTCTCGTCTGACTGAGAAGCTGGATTCTAACCCGAGGCAGGATTCATTGGTACCGGCGCTCTCGTAAAGGGCTCTATAGCACCAGCGCGCTTACTAAATTGTAATGATATTTTTTTACAGAATAGGGACATTCTACCTTTGCGGCTTCAAGACTTGTGGCCGGCAACAAGTCTTATGGAACAGCTGTAGGATCTTTCTGTATGTCAACCACTCCTGAGTTTTCTCCTCATGGAGCGGTACGCCCATCTCGCCGAGTTCCTGACGAGGTGGGCCTGGACTCAGCCACCCCGCTACAGTGCTCGGTTAAACGGCTTCCTTGAGCTCCTTGGCGGGTCGGAAGGCGATCTTCTTGGAGGCTTTGATCTTGATCGGCTCGCCCGTCTGCGGGTTGCGACCCGTACGGGCGGCGCGCTTGCGCACCTGCAGAATACCAAGGCCGCTCAGGCGAATCTTGTCGCCCTTCTTCAGGCTCTTCGCAATGATCTCTACCACCTGGGTCAGCATCTCGTTCGCCTGACGCTTCGGCAGCTCATGCGCCTCTGAGAGCGTGTCGGCGATGTTCCGCAGCGTCAGGATTCCGTTGGAGCTGGCGGTAGCCTTCACGGTCTTCTTCGACGCCTTTGCAGGAACCTTGGGAGCTGCTGCCTTGGTGCCGGCCTTCGCTGCCTTTGCCGCCGTCTTTGCAGTCGATTTGGGCGCTGCGGCTTTGCGGGCCTGGGCTTTCTTGGTAGTGGTCGTGGTTGCGACCGACGACGCGGGCTCCAATATTTGTGCCTGCCCATATCAAGACGAGCACTGATTTCTCCCGCATTTGCCGAAAACCTCGCCGCAACCCCATTTTGGTTGACGCGGGCGTCGGGAGCGACCGTCCAGGACGGCCTACAGGGGCTCCAAAACAGCATGGGTGGTGTGTTGGCCTACCCAGTGACTTAAGTCGCTACAAGAGGCTCAAAGCGCGTTCCAGAAATTTCAGGCCGCAATGTACCTACTGTAGGTAGATACCGAAGCGGCTTCATCTCTCATGTGGGTTGTAAGATCGGCTTCGGCCGCGGCTCCACTTCGATGACGAGTGTCGGGTCGAAGTTCGGATTTTCGGGCCAAGTCCTCCCGCGGCCCGCCATTTGGGCTCCCATGAGGTAACCGCGAGGGTTGCTCCGGACACAGGTGTTATCATGGATGTAATTATGACTGACGTGCACATGCCCATGCAGCCATATCTCCGGCTGGTACATCTCAATCAGCAACGATAAATCACTCGCATAAGCCGCATCCAATGGTCCCTCCTGATAACCCTTCTGGAGTGAGCGCTCCAAAGGCGCATGATGCGTGACGACTACCGTCGGCCCATCGAACGGCGTCGCCAAGACCTGCTCGATCCTGGCTCTATGGGCGTAGTGGATATCGATCAGGTCCTTCGGCCGCACCTTCGAATATGAGCTACCAAACCTAATGTAACGGTGATCATTCATATTCTTCATGGCCTCGAGCTCGCTGATGTGTCCATATCCGCCGAGATCGAAGTCGGTCCATAAAGTCGCGCCGACAAAGCGTACGCCGCCGAGGACCACCGTTTCGCCCTGGGCAAGCAAGGTGATCTTGTGGTGCTCGGCGACCAGCTGCGCCTTCCGGATTTCGAATGCCAGGTTGGCACCATAAAAATCATGATTTCCCGGCACGTAGAGAATGGGCTTGCCGTAGCGGCCAAAGACCTCGGCAGTCCACGGGAGGGCCTTGCGGCTCATCTCTTCTCCGCTGTCTCCAGCAATGACGATGACATCGCAAGCAGGAGCGATGGCCGGAGCAGCGAAGGGCCATGAGCTATGGTGATGGAGATCGGACAGAAACCAGATACGCATGAGTCATGCTCCTCTGAAGAGGATGAATTGGAAGGATGCAAGAATCGAGCGGAGTTAGTGACGCGGTGCGAGCGTCATGCGACCGCTGAGAATGACCTCGATCATTCGCCGCAACGGCCGCAGCGAGCCGCCGCGCCATTGCTTGGCCAGGAGATCGATCTCATCGCCGTCGAGATCTGGTGTCCAAATCTCGTCCTCTCGCCTCTCCTGCCGGATCTCGCTCAGGATTGTCCGAGCTACGATCTTCAGGTCTTGCTTCCGGGGCTGCGGGACCTCAAGTACCCGCAGTCGATCGAGCAGAGGACCAGGGATCGTAGATCTCGAGTTGCTTGTCGAAATATAGCCGATCATCGACAAATCGACTGCACACTCGAGGTATGGATCATGATACCGCTTCGCGCTCTCGATCTCCAAAAAAGGGAGCAAGACGTCCAGCATGTTGCCATTGTGCTTCCCGTCCCCAGCCTTCTCGATCTCATCAATGATAACCAGAGGATTCGCGATGCCTGTTCGGCGGATAGTCTGAAGCGGGACGGAGGCCCTTGATGTACTCCATTGTCGGTTTGTCCCGCCAAAACTCGCATCAGCAGCTCCGGCGGCCGGAACGATCGTCGGCTGCATGCCGAGGACCTCGCCAATTCTCCTGGCAAGCCTAGTCTTTCCTGAGCCAGGCTCGCCGACCAGAAGGGTAGTTCGGACACGGCTTACCGCCGAGCCCACAGAATCCAACAAGACGCTCGTGATGACGTCCTCCGCCCACGGCATCTCTGCAACAAGCTCCCTCGATGCCGCTTGCAGATCTGGCGTCTCTGCGAGCGTCATGTACACGCCTGCAATTGGCGCAAACTCAAGCCTCGGATTCGGCGAGGTGGTCGACTTTTGCTCCGGCAGATGGCTGAGCGACTGCAACACCATGACCGTCGGCAATGACTGCTGCTCGATCATTGGACGGCTGGCCGTCGCCGCGTGTAGGAGGGCATCCAAGTCCACCTGCAGCTCAGAATTGTCCGCGTCAGCTGCCACATCTGGAATGTCGGACAGCAGATCAGAGACTGGGTCGGTCTCGTCCTGCTTTAACGAAAATGCCTTCGCCGCTTCGACGTGCTCGTCGAGCGCGTTCGATGCATACTGCAATCGGGAAATCGCCCTCCGCAGCCAGTCGCCGTGCGTCATCGATAGGATCGGTCGATTACCAGCCGAAATGGTTTGCGCTTGATCAAGCAGACCTAAAGCGACCGCGACACATCGGGCGATTAGAATAGGGTTACGCTGCCGAAACGCATAATCGTAAGCGTGGCCGGCCGCGCTCTCGCACGCTCCGACATGTTCGAATGCAGCTGAGTACAAGTCAGCACGCTGCATGGCATCTCGGACGACAGCAAGGTCATTGCGATCGGCCGTCTCTGCCGCGGTGAAGAGGTATGCACGGCATTGGTTTGCGAAAGACCGCACATTTACTGGAGTTGGCTGTTCGATGACTTGATTTGCTGCGGCCTTCAGTGCCTCGCTCGGGAGATGACTCATGACGTCTTGAGCGTACAAGCGTGCGTCGACGACAACATCGCCGCTGCAAAAGGCCATAGTCGCATACAGTGCGCTTGTGTCGATGAGCCAGCCGCCCCTCGCGAGATCTCTGAACTCGCACAGCTGAAAATAGGTCTCTGTTGGATCGGCGGAATCGGAAATTCGGCCGCTAGCCTGCAGCCGACCCTGAAAACGGGACATATGCTTCACCCTCAATAGCGAAACAGCCTCGCCCAAATGGCAAGGCCGCTACAGAGGATAGCTTTAACATAGCTTGGACCGCAGGGCACGTATCAGTGCACGTACTCCACAGGATTAACTGACCAATCCTTCATTCAGGCGGTCGTTTGACGAGAGACTCATGTGCAAGGGCCAGCCACGATGCGATGACTTCGTCGTCGATCCCGGCCTTCTTTGCTTCCTCAATGAGAACATCAAGCCTTGCAGCGAGTGGAAATCGTTCGACCGCTTGGATCTGCCCGTCGATCCAGTCCGTGATCTCTGCTGGCGGCTCATTCTCGCCAGTCAGCCAGTAATGCACGCCACGAAGTCGTACACCCGTCTTACGCGACAGCCGAGCGGCGGGAGCGTGCGGCAGAATGCGTGAGACCAATGCAGCAAGCGGGCTTCGGACGGTCATGCGAGTGCTTCCACGGTTTTTTGAGGGCTCCCCTCTCTGATCATCCGTCCACGTACCACTTGGGGCGGGTGAATCAACCGTCTTCCGTAATACAGGCATTGGATGTATCTTTGTTACACAAAAGGACCCTTTAGAGTGTAATCGGCGACAGGGCGGTTGGGCACTCAGCGGTGGAATGGTTGGGAATCTACTTCGGACTTACTTCGGTTGCAGCTTGGAAGTGATCGTCCCGGAAGTTTAAGGATTTGCCTTGCGCCGTCTGCCACGCGACCAGGATCACCTGGGAGGTCGATGCAGTCGTTTTAGTGGCAGCCACGCCCGTAGTTTGGCTCGGCGGCAGGATTCTTGCATCAGATCGGGTTATCTTGCCTGCTGAGGAGGAGCGACATGGCATTGAAGTGGCGAAAAACAGGCACTCACTACAATGGCCTTATAGGCCGGGTTATGCCGACACTTGAGCACTATTGGGAACTCACGCCCGAAGAGGCATTGCATATCGAGGAGGTCGCTGCCCGGTCAGGCTATAAGGACCCGCCTCCAGAGCTGGAGCCCGAAGGCGTGCTGGGTGAAGATGACCGCTGGGATGATCTCTGGGCGTGGCTTCATGAGCACACGGACGACGGTCATGATGCTTTCCTGGTGTACCTGTGCCGCCGATATCCCGGCCAATCAATCTCGGACGTCTACGCGGGCACGGATTCCTGGGTCAAAAGCAAACTGGGGCTCAGAGGATACAACTGAAAAGCTGACGGCGTCCAAGTCAATGAATACTGTCGACCTTGGAGAGTTCTCGTCGTGATCTTGCCTTCTGAATCGGGTGTCGGGAATAGAATCGGGGTGCGTGGCCCTTGCCACAAACTATAAACGACATCGAGCTTTCTTTTTCTTAGGTTTCAGCTTTATTATCTCTCGTTTTCTATCGCGTCTTCTATCGTATGACAGCGATCGAAATCACACTCGTTAGCGCTTTAAGGCGGGCCTGCTCCGCGAAGAATCCTTTCGATGATCTAGTGAAAGTGCCGCGCCTTGAACCGCAACCCGCCGTCATCTCCCGAATGAGCGATATCAACCGCGGCTTGCGGGACTTCTTTCGCCCCCTCGCGTAGTCGGTCACGCGTCCCGATCTTCGCCTCGTCGCCCCGCCCATGCCGCATAGCGAAACTATCGCGCTCGCTGACGCTGCGTAGCAGGTCCGAGAGATCAACCAGATTTTCGGCAATCAGGTGGGTCACCCCACCCTCGCGCTGGTAACGTCCTCTGATGCCGACCATGCTCGAGGACAGGATCAGGCGGCGATGTTTCTCGAACAGGTTCGGCCAGACAATGACGTTGGCCACATCGGTTTCATCCTCGATCGTCATGAACATCACGCCCTTGGCTGACCCCGGTTTCTGCCGCACTAGAACAAGGCCTGCCACAGCCACCCTGCGGCCGTCCCGGACCTGTCTCAGGTCAGCGCAGCTGCGAATTTTTCGGGCCGTAAGCTCAGCCCGCAGGAAGGCCAGCGGATGCTGCCGGAGCGTCAGGCCCTTCGACCGGTAATCCTCCACGACCTCCCGGCCTTCGGTCATTGGCGTGAGGTCGACCTTTGGCTCGTGCCCTTCCGGCCGGATCTGGTTGTCGCGTTTGTCTGCCGCTGCAAAAAGTGGCAACGGCTCATCGGACAATCCCTTGATTTCCCAAAGAGCGTCGCGGCGGCTGATCGTCAGCGATCCGAAGGCGTCCGCTTTGGCCAGACGCTCAAGGGAAGAGACGGATATTCCGGCTCTGCGCCAGAGGTCCTCGATCGACGTGTACGGCTCATCCCCCCGGGCGATCGAGATCATGCCGCCGTCCGCATTCGCGAGGCCGCGCACCAAGCAGAAGCCGAGCCGAACGGCAAAGCGGCGTGGGTTACCCATCGGCTCCAGGGTGCACTCCCATCGTGAATGGTTGACGTCAAGCGGCCGGATCTCCACTCCATGGTTTTGAGCGTCCCGCACCAGCTGAGCGGGCGCATAGAAGCCCATGGGCTGCGAGTTCAGGATGGCACAGCAGAACACGTCCGGATTGTGGCACTTCATCCAGGACGAGGCGTAGGCGATCTTGGCGAATGACGCTGCATGGCTTTCCGGGAAGCCATAGGAGCCAAAGCCCTCGAGCTGCTTGAATGTCCTCTCGGCGAACTCGGCATCGTAGCCCCGGGCTGTCATACCCCGGACGAGCTTGTCCCGGAACTTGGTCACGCCGGCGGTCAGCTTAAAGGTCGCCATGGCGCGCCTGAGCTGGTCGGCCTCGGATGGTGTGAACCCGGCGCATTCGATGGCCACCCGCATCGCCTGCTCCTGGAACAGCGGTACGCCGAGCGTCTTTTCCAAAACCCGCTTGAGCTCGGGTCGGGGGTACTCCGGCGTCTCCCGTTTCTCCCTCCGGCGCAGATAAGGGTGCACCATGTCGCCCTGGATCGGACCTGGCCTAACGATCGCCACCTGAATGACGAGGTCATAGAACTTGTCCGGCTTGATCCGCGGCAGCATAGCCATCTGGGCCCGGCTTTCGATCTGGAACACGCCGACCGTATCCGCCCGCTGGATCATGGCGTAGGTTTTCCGGTCATTCATCGGGATTGTCGCGATGTCCCGGTTTTCGCCCTTGTGCTCACGCAGGAGATCGAAGGCGCGACGCATGCAGCCGAGCATGCCGAGACCGAGAACATCGACCTTCATGAATTTCAGGGTGTCGATATCGTTCTTGTCCCACTCGATCACCTGACGATTTTCCATGGCAGCCGGTTCGATCGGCACCAGGTCGTCAAGGCGCTCATGGGTCAGAACGAATCCGCCCGGATGTTGGGAGAGGTGCCGGGGCGCTCCGATCAGCTCGGAGGCTAACTCGAGCGTCATCCGAAGCCGCGGATCGCTGAGATTGAGGTTGAGCTCCTGCGCCTCTTTCTCCGATACGCCGTCCCTGCCCCAACCCCAGACAAGACCGGCGAGGCTCGCGGTCACGTCCTCGGGCAGGCCCATGACCTTGCCGACCTCACGCACGGCTCCTCGGGCACGATAGCAGATCACCACCCCGGTCAGGGCAGCCCTGTGGCGGCCATAGGTGTCATAGATCCATTGGATCACTTCCTCGCGCCGCTCGTGTTCGAAGTCGACATCAATGTCCGGCGGCTCGCGCCTTTCCTCGGAGACGAAGCGCTCGAACAGGAGGTCGTGTTCCGTCGGATTGATGGCGGTGATGCCGAGCACATAGCAAACTGCGGAGTTGGCGGCCGAGCCTCGCCCCTGGCACAGGATGCCCCGGCTTCGGGCAAACTGGACGATCGCGTTCACAGTCAGGAAATACGGGGCGTATTCCAGCCTCTCGATGAGGTGGAGCTCGTGCCGGAGCGTTCCGGCAACTGGGTCCGGAACGCCATCCGGGTAGCGGCGGTTGGCTCCCTCCCAGGTCAGGCGCTCCAGTTTCTCCTGAGCAGTTTCACCGGGATCCGTCTCAGATGGGTACTGATACCGCAACTCGTCGAGAGAAAACCTGCAGCGATCCAGCACCTCCTGGATCCGGCGGAAAGCCTCCGGATGCCGCTCGAAGAGACGCCGCATCTCGGCGGGATCCTTGAGGTGCCGGTCCGAATTCCGTTCCAGGCGATAGCCGGCCGTGTCGATCGTGCAGCCTTCCCGGATGCAGGTGACCACGTCCTGGAGCCGACGCCGGTCGGGATGGTGGTAGAGGATGTCGCCGAGCGCCACCGTCGGCACACCTGCAGCCCATGCGGCTTCCTCCACGTAATGGAGCCTGAGGTGTTCGTTCGGAGCAAAACGCCGGATCAGAGCCATGTAGGCGCGATTGCCAAACGTCGTCTTGAGACGCAGCAGGTTCACTTTGAGGATGTCGTTGACGTCGTCGCCAAGCAGGATCGCGAGAAGGCCTTCGTTCCATTGGACGACATCATCCCAGGTGAGAAAACATTTGCCTTTTCCGCCGCGGCTCTTGCCGATGCTCAGCAACCGGCACAGGCGTGAATAGGCCGGGCGGTCTATGGGGTAGACGAGAAGCGATGTGCCGTCGGTGAGATCAAGCCGGCACCCGACGACCAGGCGCACGCCCGTTGCCTTCGAGGCCTCATAGGCGCGAACGATCCCAGCCAACGAATTGCGGTCGGTGATGCCCAAAGCCGTGATCCCGAGCAGCTTCGCCTGCTCGAACATTTCGCCCGGGCTCGACGCTCCACGCAGGAACGAGAAATGCGTCGTGACCTGCAGGTCGGCATACACGGTCATGCGAAGAACCCGTGCATCCACCAGCGGCCGCCCTCGCTGAGGGGCGCATCCCGAAACACCCAGAACCGGGCGCCCTTGTCGGTCTCGAGCCGGTAATAGTCCCGAAGCATCCTGTGCTGGTCGCCCAGCCACCACTCGGAGGTGATGCGCTCCGGTCCATCGGCTTTGATCACCTTGTACCGCACGCGCCGCCAGATGAAGGCAGCCGGCGGATAGTCGGGCAGCAAGGCCGTCGTGATGATCCCTTCCGGTGGATCGAGCAGGCGGGTGGGCCGCGGCAGACCGTCCGGCCAGGCCGATCGTGCCGGCGGAGACAGCGCCGGCACCTTCGCGGCCATGCGCTCCGGCACGAGGGTCTCGACCGGAGCCAGACGATACACCCGGTCGACCCCTACTCTGGCTGCGAGCCGATCAACCAGGCGGCTGATATCGGCCTCCTCTTCCGCCTCGTCCAAGCCGCGGGCAACCATCTGTGTTGCATCGAGAGGTTCTGTCCGGCTGGCGATCAGCACCACTTCCTCGATACCGAAGCCTGGATCGATCGTCTCGAGCCTGTCGTCGAACAGCTTCGCCAGATGGGCATGATCCCGCGTGGCTTTGGCGGTGCCGGCCCGAAGGGCAGCACCCTTCTCGTCGACACGACGGAAGACGATGTCCAGGCGCCGGACCCCCTGCCCTTTCTTGACAAGTGTCCGGCAGACCTCCTCGGATAATTGCCGCACCACGAGCTTCAGGTCCTCGAGGCGTGCAATGGGCTCGGCAAAGATGCGGGTGGCAACCGTTGTCTCTTCCGGAATGATCGGGCTGATCGGCTCGGCCGCATGGCCCAACGCCTGATCGAGCCGCAGGCTGGCCTCCCGCCCAAACCGGCGGACCATCGGAGCTCGCGGCATCGCCGCAAGCTGCCCGATCCGCTCGACTCCGAGACGATGCATGGCGCCGATCGTAGGTGGCGAAAGCCGGAGTGCCTGCACCGGTAGGCAAGAGACTGCATCGACAGCTCGACCCGGTGGGATGATCCCACCCTTCCCGTATCGTGCTACGGCCCATGCGGCTCCTGGCACATCGGCAATGGCGGCACAGGCCCGAATACCGTTGATCTCTAATCGTGCGATCAGTGTCTTGAGCAATGCCTCTTCGCCGCCGAACAGGTGCTCGACGCCGGCGATGTCGATCCAGATGCCGTCTGGAGAATCGAGGGCCACAACGGGCGAGAAGCGGATCGCCCACTTGGCGAGTTCGAGCAGGGACTTCGCTTCACCCTCCGGATCGGCGTCCATGACGTGCAGATCCGGAACCAGAGCTTGCGCCTGGGCGACGGGCATTCCCTCAATCAACCCGCATTGCCGGGCGGCCTGGCAGGCGGAGGCAATGATCCGGCGAGACCCCGTCGTGCGGACGGTGACGAGCGGCTTATCCGGCGGCGGGCTTTCGAACTTGCGCCGGATGCGGTCCGTGGGCCAGGTCGGAAGGTAAAGCGAGACGACCCTGCGCATCGCAGGCCTCCACAATCCAGGAACAGGGTTCAGCACCGCGGCAGCGCATCAGATCGACCTGCCAGCGGGCACGCCCGAGACCATCGGCAGGCATGCTCTCAGACACTGCAGGGGTGATGCGCCATCGCGTCAGGGCGGCTGTCGGAAGACCAGTCAGGTCCTTTTGCGCGAGGGTCCACCAGCGTCGGATCAACAAGGCTGTGACGCCGGAGGCCTCGGCGGCGAGTTGCAAGCGCCGGGAAGCCGTCAGGCCAAGCTTTGTGACCTCCCCGACGACAGCGCCGAGGCCCTTCTCATGCAGGCCTTCCTCAATCAGGGGCAGGATCTCTCCGTCGCGGCTGGTCTCGGCGTAAATCACGCGGTTGGGGTGAGGTCCCGCCTGCAGGAGCCCGGGGGAGAACAAGTCCCGGCGTGTCAGACACCACAGAACAGGCCCTTTGAGGCGGGCGAGAATGCCGGCCGTGAACAGGGTGGCGGTCCCGGCAAATTCGGAGGCCGGACCATGCTCGATCACCTCGTGCAGGGCGCCTAATGCCAGGCCCTTGGTGGGCAAATGGCGGTCGATTGGCATGATGCCGAAGGGGAGCGATTTGCGCGAGGGCGAGCCTCCATGACGCCGGTCGATCTGACGCCGCAAGTCCTCGATGACTTCGCGCCTGGCACCCATAACTCATGTTGACCCCTCTGCGACAAAATAGAACAAAGCAGGAACATAAGCCAACGCAGAGAGTCAATGACGGTTGCCGGATCCGGTCTGTGGATAGCGGGGAGGAACGGGACCTGGAACCATTCATCCGCGGCTCGGCGACAGATTCCCGCTTGTGGAGCGCCCGAGTGATGGCCTTTGAGGGCCTGACCATGGCAATCAATATGAGGCGGTCACGCATCTGGAGGCGATCTGCGTTTGCCTGTCACCGATCATCCTCCTTCTCCGAGGTAGCTCATCCTAAAGATGCCTTGATCCGAAGGCAGATGTGACGACACTGCCGCGCATATCGATGCTCATCGAGAACTGGCCACCGACACGACGTTGGGCGGGCAGACACCAAACAGATTTCAGGGACCCGAGACGGCGCGTGGGACATCGATCTGGGCAACCTAACTAGAAAAACAAACAGGATGGCGGCCATGCTCTCGCGCGGCTCGGCTTGCTTCGGGGGACACTAACATCATGAAAATTGCGGATCTCGTCGCGCCTGACCGGGTCATCCCAAGCCTTCCCGGTACGAACAAGCACGCCGTCCTGAAGGAGCTGGCCCGTATCGGGGCCGCTGTGGTCAATCTCGACCCTGGCAAGGTGTTCGATGCCCTTCTCGAGCGACAGGACAGCACGACAATCGGCCTCGGTCGGGGGATGGCAATCCCGCACGCGACAATAGAGGGAGTCGATGCTCCCATTGGGTTTTTCGTGCGGCTTCAGCCGTCTGTTGACTTCGGAGCCGTCGACGGCGTACCCGCCGATCTCGCCGTGATGATCCTCGCCCCAGAAGATGACCACAGGACACTCCTGCGGGCGCTGTCCTGCGTGGCGCGACGCCTTCGGGAGGGCGATGTCGCCGCACGCCTTCGGTCAACCAGCGGTACCGAGACGCTCTACGCCGTGCTCGTCAGCGATGTTTGGAACGGTGCGGCCGTTGCCGAAAGGGACATGAGATCCTCCGGAACCTAACGAGATAGCGCGAGAGTGGCCGGTTCCCCTTACAGGTTGCCGGAAAGGCTCTCCATTTCCGGATGGCGAGAAATGGGAACCGATGGTGGCAACGAAGGACAATATGGCGGCTGAAATGGACAGTGGCACGGCCAATCGCGGGGGAATGGATCTCCATCACGGACCATTTCGGCTGCCATAATTCTCCATCGCACCACCATTCTTGGAGCCATACCCCAATTGGGAGGAATGGGCGGATGGCATTCCTCCCAATTGGGGGAAATGGCGTTGAGCAGGCTGCGGGTTTCGCGGTGATCAGCTTGAGATGGTTTCAAAGAGAGGAGACGGTGAGATCGTTGTCAGCGATAAAGTTCGGCCCGGAAAAATGCCGACCAATTTAGAGCCGCCAGGACAAGGCTAATTTGGGGTCCCCTGATAATTCCTTATCTGGACCACAAAGTGGCTCAGCGCGGCTATAAGCGCGTTCACGCCAAGAGATTGTAGCTAAATATCAGGCCGTGGTGTCGAACACTGAAGGCGAGCCCAAGGATTAGGCCTACTTGGAGGCATAGTTCGTCAGGATACCGAGCATTTGGTGGTTCTTCCCCATGCCGGGCAGCTTGCCGTCGATCCAGGGGATGGAGCCACATCGGCGACGGCACCGGAAACCATTCATTTCAGCGACGGGCCGGTTCAATCCTGAAACTCCTTCGCCATGAACTGCCGCTCAGCCGTCATCGGATTTCCAAGCTCCACGATCTGGCCGCCTGTCTCTGTCGCCTTCACCATCGCCACGGCCCGCGATCCATCAGCCGTGATCAAGAACGTAAGATAGTTGTCGGCGCAGTCATGCGGCTTGCAGATCCCGCCTGTAAAGTACGCCTTGCCGTCGACCGCCACCCTCTCGACCGGCATGCCGGTTCCATCAAAGCGGCCGAACCAGGCTGTGCGCTTCAACCGGGTCGGCAAAATTTTCAGATAGGCCTGGTAGTGGACAGGCATCTTCTTGCGCAGGTCCCATGGATAAACAGGCAGGCCAGGGGAGGCAGCCTGCGCGGAGATCCCCGCGCACAGAAACGACCCGGCGACCAGAAGGCTGACGCCGAGAGCGTTCCTGAGAAACCGAAGTGCCATTGCCGCCCCTCCCTATCTCGTGCCGGCGTATTGGCCGTGTCACGGATCGACCAAGACTTTATCCAGGCTGCGGGCTCAGTCTACGCTGCAGACCAGACCCGCCGAACCGAGCTGCCGATAGAGTAAATGCCTATGCCGATGATACTGTTCGGGTTCACCGCCTGCCGTTCATGCGCTGTCCTTCTGACTGGCCCGATGATGGCGACGGTTGCCTCTGAAGCTTACGCCCAGGCCGTTCCAAAAGTCGGCACCTGTCCGTCCGGTTACCACTCAAGCGGTGGCGCCTGTCTGCCGTATTCGAGAAACCCGCGGCCGGCGTTGCCGAAGATCGGCACATGCCCGTCCGGCTATCACAGCTCGGGCGATTATTGCCTCGGCTACAGGAATGCGAAGCACGCGATCCCGAAAACCGGGTCATGTCCGAGTGGGTATCACTCCAGCGGCGCTTACTGTCTGTCCTACCGATGAGACTGTGATCAAAGACAGGCCCCTGCGCTTTCAGGCCCTGTGATCGCTCAAAACCGCAGCGAGCCAAGCTCCCGGATCTGCCGTCCAAAGCTCATGTCGCGCTTTCATGCAGACGCCGCACGGTCTAAACCCAGCGGCTATGGCTGTTGCCTCATCGGCAAAGAAGACCCGGTGCTTGGCGTATTGCCCACTTGCCAGATGGCGCAAAGCGCTCGGACAATCGAGACGACCGTAAATTCGGTTCGGCCGATATCCCCCGAGCGTTCCTGGCGCCTCGGTCAAATAGATCTTTCTCTGAGCATTGAGGAGCTTGTAGTGCATCGACCTTGGCTCCTGAGCATCGGCACACTCAGACCGGACATAGCGCATCAGCATCTCTCGCTCTGCAGGGGTGATCGCCTGCAGAGCACGCCTGAGGGTTGCGCAGAGATCATCGTACCAAACCAAGCGCTCACCCTCGAGATCCCAACCCGAGTGCCGACAGGCGCGATGCTGGAAGAACAAGGTTGCCCAGAGCTCCAGCGGGCTTCCAGACCATCGGCCCGTCTCGCGGTAGGTGTGCTCCATCTGTGCGGCGAGCTTGCCACACTGCGTCAGGCCACCCATAGCGGCATATCCGTCGAGGATATGTGCGAACTCCGCTGATCGGTTCCACGTGAGAGGCGTTGGAATTTCGCTGAAATCCCCTTGGCAAACCTGTCGTACCCAATGGGCGGTGTCTAGGCTCATGTTCGTGGTCTCAAACCTCTAAACAGCGGCTTATGATGCCTTGTTGCTGCGGGCTATGGCTCTGGTCACCATTGCGGCGACGTCAGCCCGTGTGACACCATAGTGGGCCAAGGATTGGGCCGCCTGCGCGATGCGCATGTCGAGGTCCGCTTTGGCATTCTCCAGAGAGGCTCTCGAGACGGTCCCGAGCACCCGTGGCTCGCCGTACCGCTCGACGGCTTTCAGGATCGCAGGGTTCGAATCTCCCATGGGGAGCAATAACGGTGGCGGAGCGATCTCGAGGAGCTCCGCCCCGATGCTGAACCCGCCCACGAACAGGCGTCGATCCTGGACCCCAAGGCGTAGGGGATCCTCATTGGGAAGGCGAGTGGCAAGTTGCTTGAGCATCTCCGCATCGGCCAAAACCCCGCCGGGCCAGGTGCCAGAGGCTTCGACATCGGTCTGAGCTCCCGGTCCCGTCAGGGTTAGGATCTCGCCGTCAAACGCGAAGTGGACCCTTTGCGCCTCCCGTTTCCTCAAGCCAGCCGTTACGGTCTTGAGGCCTTGAGCCAGATTGGAGCGGGAGACTGCCAGTTCATACGTGCTCAAAGCTGCCCCTTACCCTCAGCGGGCCTGTCTCGCCCTTCGCTTCCGCCATCACAGTCTACGTGGGCGCGGTCCCCCGATGGCAACTACCAAAGGCACTCCACAATAATATTTCAGCGGACACAGTTTCGGTAATATCCTCCTAACCCGCCTGTGTTCCCATCCCGCCAAGTGATCGGAGGGGTGTAAGATGCCAGAGCAAGGGGATTTGTTCTCAGAGCCAGTGGCGGGCGAGAGGTCGGTCCTGCCTCCCACGATGGATCCCATCATCGTCCCACACCAGGCACCGCCCTTCCGCCTCAATCCTGCGGATTTCGAGAACGCCGCTCATGCCCTTGAGACCTCTGGCGACTATCGTGTCCTCCGGCGTCTCAAGCCCCGCCCCGTTCTCCCGGCTCGCCCTCTTACCGACGGAGAGAAGATCGGACTGATCGTCGACACGGAGACCACCGGCCTCGACAAAGCCAGGGACGAGGTCATCGAGCTCGGTATGATCGCCTTCATCTACCACGTCGACGGCCAGGTGCGTGACGTGATCGGTACATTTGGAGCCCTTCGCGAACCCGGCGTTCCGATCAGTCCTGAAAGCATGAAGGTTCACAAGATCACACCCGAAATGGTCGCGGGTCAGGTGATGGATCGGGACGCGGTCGAGCGGTTCATTGCTCCGGCCGGTCTCGTCATCGCTCATAACGCTTCCTTCGACCGCTCCTTCTGTGAGCGCTTGGCCGGAGGGTTCGCGGACAAGGCATGGGCCTGCTCGAATTCGGAGATTTCCTGGTCAGCCCTAGGCTTTGAAGGCTCCAGGCTCGGATATTTGATTGGGCAATGCGGCTACTTCCATCAGGGGCATCGGGCTGTCGATGACTGCGAGGCTCTATTGGAGGTTCTTGCCAGTCCCCTCCCCGATGGCAGCGGCCTCCCGTTCGAGCACCTTCTAGCCTCGGCCCGGAAAGGCTCGATCCGGGTTTGGGCTGAAAACTCCCCTTTCGACCTGAAGGACTTGCTCAAGAAGCGAGGCTATCGCTGGAACGATGGTTCCGACGGACGCTTGAAATCCTGGTGGATCGAGGTTCCCGAAGAGGATTATCCGGACGAGCTCCGTTTTCTGCAGACTGAGATTTATCGCTCTTCGGTGGAGCCAGTCATACAAAAGATCACGGCGTACGAGCGGTTTCGCTTTTCATCCTGATCAATCCGCAGGGACAGCAAGCCACGCAGATCAGACCCGAACCCAAATCCTGCCGGCAAGCTTGTACTGTCCTGGGGTGAGGTTCTCGTAGCTCATGCCGTCCCATCTCTCACCTGGGGCCACCTCCCCATGAATGTCTGCGAGGACCCCTCCGGGACCTCTGCCCCCACCGGTGATCTCACGCACACCGTTCGGGTGCTCATAGACGAAAATCGATATATGCTCGCGCTCGTCCAAGGCGTCCGGGCTGCCGCTGCTTTGGTCAGACATGAAAAGCGCTCTCCTCCTCTCAGGCTCCAAATTACATCACCATGATTAGCGAGAACTGGTCCTCCGTCAGCCCTCAGCAGATTGGGCAGATTGCAGAATACATCGCGCGGATCGAGTTCGCGAAACAGGGATTTTCGATCTACATCCCGGAAGTCGATGACCGAGGCGTCGATCTCCTGATTCACAGGGATGACACCGGCTATGTGAAGGTGCAGGTCAAGTCGTTGCGAGGGACCGGCTATGTCTTCATGCGCAAGAAACATTTCAAGCCCGCGCCTGATCTCGCATTATGTCTCATCGTGTTCTCCGGTCCGAGCTTCGAGATGTTCTTTATCCCGTCGACGCGGTGGTTGACGCCCTGTGGGGTCTTTCGTGACAACGATTACCCTGAGGGAATAAGCGCCCCTGAATACGGCATCAATCTCTCCCGGAAAATCTAGACATTCTCCGCGCGTTCAACTTCCTCGAGATCACCCGGCCCGTCAAATGAGACCTCATTCGCTGGCGTGTAATTCGGATTCTCTCTTCCGGCAGGTCCATTCTATCCTATCGTGCGATTGGGCAAGGATCTTGTTCTGAAACCAGCAGTGCCGGGAGACTTCAAAAGAATGATCAGCACTGGCGAAATTTCCACCCAAGCGGAATGGCTTGCGATCCGAGACGGGTTTCCGAACAAGAGTTCCTATCGAGAATTCCGGAAGCGATATCACTTCAATCCAGGGAGCCGAATCATTCTGACCGGACGACCCATTGATGAGGTCGTCCGGGCTGACAATATCCACCGTCGGCGAATCTACGAGGAATGCTTTGCATATGGAAGGACCGTCGCCCAGGTGAATGAGATGGCGAAGAAATTGCCCGGCCAGGCGGAGTACGATGCCGATCTTTTCATGGGGCTGTACGAGGACCTGATCCGGTTCTTCGAATGAGTGGCCTCAGTGCAGGACCAGCCGATCTTTCACTGACACCCGAAGTCTGGTTCCACGGCCAGCTGGATCAGGTGAGGGCTCCGTATCGTGATTGCGGGGAGACGGCCGAGGGCCCTCCTTGAGATGCTAGGACTGCTCGCTGGTGGTCGAGATGGCCACGACTCGCCACGCAGGATGTGGCGATCGACGACCCGACGAACAAACGCCCCTTAGATATATTGAATCCATCCACTCCGACGGGCGTACATGATCTCCATATGCGATGTAATCGGGCCGGACTTATAACTCTCGACGGTCACGGGCCCTGAATCCGCCAGACGGTAATATGCCTCATACGTATCGGCTACGAGCATTGCCGCATAGAAGGGCGCCCGCGGATCATCCCGGTTTGCCTTTTCGCGGAGGAAGTCGCTTTTCAGTACCTGGAACCGGCCCACTAGTGGGTCGTCTGCTATAGGACCTGGCATTTTGCTGGCTCCTTTGCTCTGTGCTGAGGGAGTGGCTGGCGCGTACAAGCTCCGGAGCCGCCGAGCCGATGGAGCGGATCCTGAGACGCGCGCCGTCGTCGCTGCCGGCGTTTGCCATTCCAGACAAACGGCGTCGGCTGCGCGTTCCAGCCTCGCGCCGTCTGCTCGAACCAACTGCCGATCTCCACAGGGCTGTGCGGATGTTGCCCGGCGAGCGCGCGGCGTTTGAGGACGCGCTGGATCGACTCGGCCATGTTGAGCCAACTGCCACCCACGGGCGTGTACAACGGCATGATGCCATGGGCGCACAACCACAGCACCAGTTCGGGCGTCTTGTGGCCGGTGAGATTATCCCACACCAGCAGAAGCCGCAGCGGCGGCAACTTCTCCGGCAAGGTAAACGGCAGCGTCAATCCCGCTTGCCACATCCCCCAGGCGGTGCGCGTAGCGGCGGGATCTTGTACGGGAGCCGGCGCTGGCAACTCCGCGAGAACTGCGCTCAGGTGCTCCCGCAGCCACGGATGCAGCACCGCATTCGTGCATCGCTCGGCCGATTGCAGGCGCACTTGGCCGGAGGCGGGATGGAACAGCGTCAGGATCTTGGTCGTGCCGCCGCGGACATACTCGTGCGGTTGGATGGCAGGGTGGCGCCGCGGCTGCCACGACACACCAGGATGTGGAACGGCCTGGAATGGGCCCGCCTCGTCCTCGCACCAGACCGATAGTCCCAGCTGCGTGCCGGATGTATAGGCCTGCTCGATCAGCTTTTTTTGGCAGCCGCATCCGGATCGCTGCCGCGCACCGCGCCGTCCTTACGCCGCCGCAGGCTCACGCCGGTCTCGCACCAGGTGCGGCTCTTCTGCCAGCTCAGACCCGCCTCGTGCAGGATACGGGCGATGGTGAACCGGCTCACCCGCGGCAGGCCATCAGGGGCTTGGCGCAGCGCCTTCTGCAGCAGGCTCAACGACCAGGTGGCGCTGCCATCCTGCTCCCGCTGCGGCGCTCGCGCCCACTCAGCCAGGATGCGCTGCTGCTCTTGAGCCCCGTAGCGGATGCGCGGCCCGCCGCCGTGGTGCGGGCGCACAGCCGCCAGCCCTTCGCGGTTGAAGCGGCTGACCCAGGCCGAGATGGTCTCGTTGTGGCCGCGCCCGACCAGATAGGCGGCTGCTGTGTAACTGGCTCCATCGGCAATCGCCAGCAGGGCGCGAGCCCGGTCGACTCCAGCGGCGGGGGCGCTCTGCGAGTGGCTCAGGCGGGTGAGTTCTATGCGCTCGGCCGCGGTGAGCGGACGCAAGGGATCTTTCTGGTGGCGCGACATGGGGCACCTCGCAGCACGAGGATCACCACACCACTATACCAGATCCCACGGCAGACGACCCACTAGTTGCCGTGCCTTGCTCATCTCGGGTGCCTCACTCATCGTTGCGCACCAGCCAGTAGAGCACTGAGACGCCGATCCCAAAAGCGGTGCCGCCGCTGATCTCCCCAGTCTTCACCACATGCCGATGAGCCAGCTCCTGTCCGATGGCTTCGATTGCCTTCGCTCGCACCTTATCGCCGGTCTGGTGAGTCTGAAGGGCACGATTGATCCCGGCGGAGTATTTGACGACCTTCAGGTTCGGAGCCAGGACGGGCTGATCGAGGTGTGTTGCGAGGAGAAGGGAATAGACTGCCGTGTCCGGTCCCGCCAATGCCTTGGCTTTCTTCTCATCCGCCGACGTTGCACTGGTGAAGTGCGATGGGTTCTTCAAGGCATCGAACGTGTACATCGCCTTCGCCTCGAGAAAAGCGGCAGGCTGTCCCGTTGAGAGCACGATGGCAAGATCAATGTGGCTCCATTCCCGGGCAACGATCAGACCGGATGGTGCAAGCTCCCTGTGAAGATAGAAGGCGAGCTTGTCCCGGATCGGGAATTCGATTTTGCAGGTAGCCGCCAGGTAGGCCAACTCGTGGGGATGAAACTCTGTGGCAAGGTTCTTGAGGCCGGCGACAAGGATTGGTTCTATCGTCATGCGCAAGTCTTCCTGAGGCATAGAAGGAGTCAGCGGATCAGCATAGGCGGAGTCTTTGAATGATGCGGCCAGCCGGTCGGAGCGGGTTGTGGATTGGTGGGCTAGGATGCCGTCACAGTTGACCAGTTCTCTGCTGGTAGGACCAGTGGAGCTCCCAGAAGTCAGCGTATAGGTCGTGCAGGCCGTAATCCCGGACGCTGTTCTTGAAATTCGGATAGTCGATTCGTCCGGCCCGCCAGCCCAAGAGTTCGGCGAACTCCTGCTTGGTCACAAAGATGCGGCACGCATAATTCCGGTTCGGGATCTCGATGATCTGCCGTCAGGGAACAGCCGCTTCAAGTGCCCCTTTTTACGAGCTCTGACACACAGCCGGTTCGGATCATTGTAGTCCTGAACAGCCGACTGGGGCCTGCATCAGGACTGGCCGCTGGTCTGGCAATTTGGCTGCCTCTCTTCTAGAAAACTGCTCATGAGCCATTTTCTCAGCCTCTTGCCTCGCAGTGTACCATGACCAGACATGTGGTTATCGACGTCGAAACAGCGCAATCATACGACCACATTGTCGAGATCGCCGATGTTGAGGTGGTCCGCAACACCATATCATCCCGCTCGCTGGTGCGCCGGATCAAGCCGCACTCGGCCATGAGCCGGTTCTGTTACGCCGTTCATCGCATTTCGCTCGAAGATCTGCAGAAGGAGCCGTACTTCGAGGAGGTGATCCCGGAGCTTGTCGAGTTCGTGGGTGACGCCACGATCGTGGCTCACAACTATGTCTACGAGTACAACACGCTCAAGCGAGAGTTCGAGCGCGCCGCCCATCCGGTTTATCCCCGGGAGCGCTTTTCCTGCACCATGGCCCTGGCCAAGCGATCGGGCCTTCCGGGCAAGCTCCGGCACGCGTGCTCTCAAGCCGGCATCAGCGTCGCCCACCTTCGCGACGAGCACGACGCCTTGAACGATGCACTTCTGGCAGCCCACTTGTTTCTCAAGCTCAATCGACCCTGATGCCGCTCGACCCATCTCAGCGGGGTGCCGCCACCTGTGATGCACCCATCCAGCTCACCCTGGCCGGCCCGGGATCCGGCAAGACCAGTACGCTGACGGGGCGATTTATTCATCTCGTGCGGCAGGGGGTGGATCCACGGCGGATCCTGGCCGTGACATTCACCAAGAAAGCGGTCGAGGAGATGAGGCAGCGGATTTCCGCCGCCTTGCCCGACCTCCTGCCGAAACATCTCGAGATCTTCACATTCCACGGCTTCGCCTATCGGTGCCTGAGACGCAATCCGGCGGCCGCGGGGCTGCCCAGTGCAATCCAGATATGGGACACACCGGAGCAGCGTGCGGTTTTCTCGAAGAGGCGCATGTACTGGAACGAGGATGAGGACATCCTCGACATTATCGGATCGGCCAAGGAGCGCCTGCTCGACGCCAGGACCTTTGAGGCGGCGCTCAACCGAGGGGATGAGCTCGGCCGGTCTGCGGTCGAGTTCTTCCGTGTCTATGAGGACGCTTTGAACCGGGCAGGAGCCATCGATTTCGCCGACATGGTGCCCCGTCTGGTCCAAGCCATGGACGGTGATCCTAATTACGGCCGGAGTATCGTACGAGCCTATGATCACCTTCTCGTCGACGAATACCAGGACGTGAACCCTGGACAGGACCTGCTGATCTCGCATTTTGTCCGGGTAGGGGTGAAGCTCTGGGCTGTTGGGGACGACGATCAGACCCTCTATGCGTTTCGGGCCTCTGATGTCGGATACATCTTGAACTTCCAAGAACGCTATCCCGGGAGCCAGGTTCACATTCTCGACCGGAACTATCGCTCCGCTCCCGGGATCGTCCGAACCGCAAAGAAGTTGATCCGCAAGAACGAAGGACGGGTGGATAAGGACTACAGCGCCGTCAACCAGGGCCCATGTGACATTGTCGTCCGCGGGTACAGCCTGCCGGCTGTGGAGGCCCGACAAGTTGCCGCTGCGATTTCACAGCTCATCAGCAAGGGTCTGGAGCCCCGGCAGATGGCTGTTCTGTACCGGTCGGGAACCATCGGCATCCACTTCCAGGCAGCGCTTCGCGCTCTCGACATTCCCTTCGAAGTCCGGGGTGCTGGAGATTTCTGGCAGAGTTCCCCAGCCAAACTATTCGTCGGCTCCCTCTTCTATTTGCGCGACTCCAAAAGTGCGGCAGCCCTCGAGAAGATGGGGATGGGCAAACGGGGTGACATCACCCGCGAGCGTCTGGACCTGATCGATCGCCGCACGAGACGCGACTTCCAAAGCTCGTGCGCTCACGTCCAGCGGATCATCGCTGAGGCTCTCCCCATACGAGCATCCGGCCGGGAGCGGGCGGAATGGGAGAGCATCGTCGACGGAGTCGCCATGCTGGCGACCTCCTGTTCGTCGGTTGAAGAACTCGAGATGCGGATTGCCGAGCAGACCCAAGCGACCAAGCGCCCGCACGCGAACAGTGTTGTTCTGTCGACGGTCCATTCCGCGAAGGGGCTTGAGTGGGACACGGTGTTCCTTGTCGGGCTTGAGGATGGGGTCATGCCCCACGGCAATTCAGCCGATACCGAGGAGGAGCGACGGGTCGCCTATGTGGCGATCACGCGGACCAAGCGTCGTCTTGCCCTCACCTATGCTGCGGAACGTTTCGGGACAAAGTCGGACCCCTCTCCATTTCTGTTCGAGATGCATCATCCGGAGGTCATTTGGACCGGCCCGAACATGGCCGGGGCTGACAGTCGCGTGCCTTTGGCGAGCCTCGGAGAACGGGCTCAACTCGCAACGAAGAGGTCACACCCGACATCCGGCCCAACCGCTCGCAGGAGTTCGCGCGAGACACCATCACCTGGCTCAAGACCGTGGACATCCCGTGAGGATACGCGCCTTCAGGCGGCGTATGCATCCTCAACCAGTCTTGAGGAGATGTCTCTGATCCTGAAGCGCTCGCCTGATGAGATTGTCAGCCGGCTCGTCGCCTTGAAGTTCCTGCCCAACCGCAACCCGCATGACGCTTTGTTGGCCGAGTATCTTCGTCGTTCCTTACGCTAGCGACATCGCCGGGCAAACCGACCGACCTTCGATCAAACCCACAGGCGGGTTTTTCTGAGGTCGTGTCCGATATAAAATACTGCTCGATTCAGCTAAAGCGAGTTTCCACTCAGCGTAAGATATATCCGGCATGCTTTGTCAGTCTCCGATCTTGTGCCGCATCCCCGATCAGCACACGGACCTTCAACGAATTGAAACCCAGATTGAAATTGCTTCAGAGAAGCAGCGGCAGATAAAGCATGCCAACCACGCCTGTCAGTGCGAGAACTGCGGTGGCGGAGGCCCAGAAGGATCCTTGCTCGTTGTCGCGTTCCATGGCGGTCTCCTGGCTTGTAGGACGACGAATCGGCAGGATCATTCGACACAGATTGCAATCCCGTCGATCTCCGGCGGTCGGACGTTGCTGTGAGTTCTTAGGCGGCAAGTCGCTCTTCGCTTCCTTTGGTGTGGCTTGCTATCTCCGGCGCCTGGTTTTGAGCCATGATGCACTGCATCGTGTCGAGCACGGCGGCCGGCGACGGATCCTTGAGAACGACATGTCCTTGGGCGCAGACCTTCGCTTGCGAAGCGGCAATCACGGCAGCACGATTGGGATGGCTATCGTGGTATTCATCGGCCAAAATCCAGCCATCGATTAGGCCAGGCAGGGTTGCACGGCTGAAGAGCCAATCAACAGGGCGGCTCCAATCCCTCAGGATGTGGAAGGCCTGCATGCTGGACACGGTCGTCACAACATCGAAGTTTCTGGCCCGAAGTCCTTGTGCGAGTTTCTCCAAAAACAGCGGGTTGGGGTCGACGATGAGGATGCGTTCCTGCTCAGTTGTGTTCATAGCGGCCTCCTGGCACTAAGCTCATGGGCCAGAATCTACCGGACCGCGTTCACCACTGCGCCAGAGCGATTGACGTGCTTGCAGCGTGATTGCTGCCATTGCTTCGGGATAGATACCACTGGCGAAGGGTTGAAGCGGTTGAGGTGGGGTCGGCGTTCAGGCTGTGGGGACTTTGGCGCCAGCCCCGCGGCAGATGACTATCCGTGGGTCCGGCCCGAACGTGCCCTTACGCGGCTCCCGGAACGGCCGCGGGCTGTCCCGCCCGCTCTTCAGCTGGCCCGATCGTGCGGGCGAGGTTCAGAGCCGTGATGATCAGGCCGACATGACTGAAGGCCTGCGGGAAGTTACCCAGCATGTGGCCTGCCACTGGATCGTACTCCTCGGCAAGCAGGCCGACGTCGTTCTGCAGCGAACGCATCCGCTCGAAGAGCGCCACGGCCTCCGCGTGGCGGCCCATCATGACATAGACGTCCGTCAGCCAGAAACTGCACGCGAGGAACACTCCCTCCTCCCCATGCAGGCCGTCGGCCACCTGGTCGGTATCGTATCGCAGGAGGAACCCATTACGCATCAGGCGCCGCTCGATCGCCCCGACCGTCCCGACGACCCGCGGGTCGTCCGCGGGCAGGAACCCAGTGAGCGGGATGTGGAGCAGGCTCGCGTCGAGCGCGGTCGAGCCGTAGGACTGGACAAAGCTGCCAAGCGCGGGGTCGAAGCCCTTCTCGCACACCTCTCCATGGATGGCATCGGCGACCTGACGCCACCGGCAGGCCAGTTCCACACCGCCGTCGAGGCCTTCCGTCAGTCGCGCCGCCCGGTCGAACGCGACCCAGGCCATCACCTTCGAATGAACGAAGTGCCGGCGGCCACCGCGTACCTCCCAGATTCCCTCGTCGGGCCGCCTCCATGCCTCCTCCACGAACGGCATGATGACCCGCCTGAGCGCCTCGGCCCGCGGATGCCGCGGCAGGCCGCCCTTGTGCGCCTGCAAGAGCATATCGGCGACCTCACCAAACACGTCGAGTTGGAACTGGCCCGCCGCGGCGTTGCCGACCCGCACCGGACGCGACGCAAGGAAGCCCTGAAGCCACGGCACCTCCCACTCCAGGAGATGCCTCTCACCGGCGACGCCGTACATTATCTTCATCTGGGCCGGGTCGCCCGCCACAGAGCGGAGCAGCCAGTCCCGCCAAACGTTGGCCTCCTCGTAGTAGCCAAGTCCCATAAAGGCCATCAGCGTCAGGGTCGCGTCGCGCAGCCAGCAGTAGCGGTAGTCCCAGTTCCGTTCGCCACCGACCCGCTCCGGCAGCGAGGTCGTGGCCGCGGCCACGATACCGCCCGTCGGCTCGTAGGTGAGCGCCTTGAGGGTAATGAGGGAACGCCGGACATCCTCGGTCCAGACCCCGACCTTGGGACAGCGTGAGGAGAACCTGGTCCAGAAGGCTTCAGTGTCGCGGAGCAAATCGAGTGGGTCCCCGGCGTCGGGCGGGCCGAGGTGGGAGGATCCGTGGATCAGGCTGAAGGCAAGGCGCTCGCCAGCGCGGACGGTGAAGTTTCCCCTGGTGCGCAGGTCCTCGCCTTGCAGTTCGACGGGCATCGTCAGCGTGAGCGCGTCCGGTCCGGCAATGGCGCGGAGGGTGGTATCGTCGATGCGGCTCACCCAGGGGATGGTCCGCCCATAATCGAACCGCATGACGAGGTCGAAGTCGAGATCCACTTCGCCGCGGACGCCCTCGACGATCCGGATCAGGTTGGCTACGCCGTCCCGCGGCGGCATAAAGTCGATAACGGTCGCCGTTCCGGTCGTGGTCTTGAAGGTCGTCTCCAGGATCAACGTGCCGGGCCGGTACTGCCGTGTGCTGATAGCGGCCACGTTGGCGGGCGCGATCCGCCAGCGTCCGTTCTCATGGGAGCCCAGCAGGGCGGCGAAGACCGCTGGCGCGTCGAAGCGTGGGAAGCAGAGCCAATCAATGGAGCCGTCTTGCCCGACGAGCGCACCCGTCTGACAGTCGCCGATAAGGGCATAATTCTCGATCCACCGATCCGTACTCACCAAGCTCATGCCGCTCTCAATCGGCGCATAACCGGTCCGCCCGCGGTATCAATGCAAGCCCATTGCGCACGTCGCCGCCAATTGCATGGGGTTTCGCCCGTCAACCGCCTGAACGCCGCCGCGAAGGCCGTCTGGGAAGAATAGCCAAGCGCCATAGCGACCGACACAATCGATGCATCAGTGTCTCGCAGCATGACCATGGCCTGCTCGAGTTGGTGCTGGCGCAGCCAGGCATGCGGTGACAGCCCGGTGCTCTCCTTGAACGCACGGCAGAAATGGAAGCGTGACAGGCCGGCGTCCGCCGCCAGGGCCGCGAGAGAGACGTCCGCATCGGTGTCCGAGCGCAAGCGTTCCATGGCGCGGCGCAGCGCCGTAGGGGAAAGCCCACCTGAGGCCGGCTGGACCGTGATCGGCGAGCCGGTGTGATCAGCCAGGAGCCGCGTCGCCAGCAGGTCGGTCAGCTGCTGTCGGTACAACGTATCTAGGGCCTCATTGCCACTCGGTGAATCCGCCGCGCTCAGGAGTAGGCGGGATATAAGGGGGTCGGGATGCGCCGTTCGCTCCACGAGATCGATCGGCTTGTCAATGTGGGCTTCATCGGCAACACGCTGGAGCGTCGCGTGTGGAAGATAGAGCTGAACGACATCGACAGGTTTCGGAATATCCCATCGGGAGCTTGATCCTTCAGGAATGATAATCAAAACCCCGGGACGAAACGTTCCGGTCGCAACCGATTTTCCGGTCCGCCTCTGCATGCGCTGAACCGAGCCGTTGTATGCCATAATGACGTGGTGGGTCATGGGCTCGACGACGTCGTGCAAGGGGTCATGTTGCCAGTGGGCGATCCCCGCCCCGGAGGAATCCAAAGCCATGCGGAACGGTGTGGTCCCGAGGACGCGCTCCATCTCCCTTTCGGCAAGACGTCGGTCGGCCGTCGACAGCTCGCTCTGGCGCAGTTCAGTCGCGGCTGATGGATGGTTCTGAGAAGGTTCACGGTGGATCGAGTCGGTCATGGACCTGTGCTCCCGTTCGGGAGGCCGTGCGCTCAGTCCTCAAAGGTCTGTCTGTGCACCCATGAGGCCCGGGGTCATTGCCTCTTGTATGCCCGCAATCATGATGGGAAATCCCGCCTCACGGTACCGTACCGCAGGTCTGGTTGGTCCATGGAAACAGATAGATGGCCCTGTACCTTGGTATAGGATGAGCCTGATGTATGTAGTCGCCCAGATCACGACACCACAGCCAAGGAAACTAGCCTCTGGCAGCGCCAGTACCAAGGTTCGTTCCGAGCTGGCCCAGCCTCGCATCGACCGAGTGCCGTCCCGGTCCGGTGACATAGAGCAGGAGGCAGCCGCCAATGATACTGATGTTCTTATAGAAGTTGATGGCATCCATGTATCGGGCCGCGCCTTCCCCCGCCCAGAACGGGTGTCCGATGATTCCGGTCCCCAGCGTGTAGACGGCCAGCAGAAGCGCCAGCGGGCCCGTCCAGAGGCCAACGGCAAGCCCGAATGCGACAACAACTTCCATGACGATTGCCACAAGAGCGGCGAGAGCAGGCACGGGCGCACCCACCTGTGCCATGTAGGCTAATGCCCCAGAATAGTTGGTGAGTTTGTCCCAGCCAAAGACGAGGAACAGGGCGACGAGAAGAATACGGGCGACGAGGATAATCCCGTCGTTGGGGCGTCCGGCGCTGAAGGCGGTCATAGCGTGTCTTCCTGAAAGCTGTCTGAAGGTTGCCGGCTGAAGGTGCGGTCGTGCGATTGGGTTGAGGCCTGACAGGCGTTGTGAGTTGTTAGGACTTCTGGGTCTCGATTTTGGTCACGATAAGAGAGCGAGCCTCAAGGGTCCGGTGCACCGGGCACTTGTCGGCGATCTCCATGATCTTCTCCGTCGCCGCAGGCCCTGGATCGGCTTCAAAGATGATCCGACGCTCGAACTGATCGATCTTGCCGCTTTGCCCGCCAGCGCAGCTGACGCAGTCGTCCGCGTGAGCCTTGGCGTGCCGCACCTCGACTGTGTAGGGCGGGAGCTGCCAACCCTTACGCTCGGCATACAGCTGAAGTGTCATCGAGGTGCAGGCGCCGAGCCCCGCCGCCAGAAGGTCGTAAGGACTGGGCCCACTGCCCAAGCCGCCGTAGCTCTCAGGCTCGTCGGCAAGCAGCCGGTGCCGGCCGGCCTCGACGACCTGCTGGAAGCGCCCCTCTCCCGACGCGCGGACACGAACGCCATCGCGAGGGGCAGCCGCCCCTGGATTCGACCGTGGTGGCAGATACCGCCCGCACCAGGCGCTGATGACCTCGGCAAGGAAAGCCGCATCCCCGTGCCGGGTCAGGAGGTGGTCGCTCCCGTCAAGGGAGACGAAGCTCTTCGGGTGCCGGGCGGCCACAAAGATCCGCTTAGCATTCTCGATCCCGACCACTTCATCGCCCGGGGCATGCAGAACGAGCAGCGGCCGGCCAAGAGCGTGGATTTTGGCTTCAAGCTGCTGCCCCCGCACGTCGTCGAGAAACTGCCGCCGGATGGTGAAGGGACGTCCGGCGAGCTCCACCTCGTCCTCACCGTTGCTTTCAATGGCGGGCACATGCATACGGAAGTTGTGGATCACGTGTTCCGTATCGGCTGGGGCTCCGATCGTCACCACCGCCTGGACCTCTGGCAGGTCCGCCGCCACCGCTAGGACGGCAGCGCCCCCGAGCGAGTGGCCGATCAGCAGTTCGGCGGGACCGAAACGGCGGGCAAGATACTGGGCCGCGTGCCGGAGATCCTCCACATTCGAGGAGAAGTTGCTGGCGGCGAACTCGCCGCCGGAAGCACCAAGCCCGGTGAAGTCGAACCGCAGAACCGCAATGCCTCGCAGGGCAAGCTCGGATGCGATCCGCCGGGAGGCGGGGAACTCCTTTGAGCAGGTGAAGCAATGGGCAAAGATTGCGTAGGAGCGGATCTGGCCGGGTGGGAGGTCGAGTCGGGCGGCGAGCGGGTCACCGCTTGAACCGGGAAATTCTACCTTGAGGCTGTTCATTTTATTCTCTTGTCAGCGCGAGCACGGCAGTAGTCGCTGGTGTGATCCATGGCTCGTCGTGGCTACAGGCAGC
The DNA here is from genome assembly GCF_013307435.2 of Microvirga terrae. NCBI lineage: Bacteria > Pseudomonadati > Pseudomonadota > Alphaproteobacteria > Hyphomicrobiales > Methylobacteriaceae > Microvirga > Microvirga terrae. The sequence goes on along the minus strand of NZ_CP102847.1, from coordinate 31,896 downwards.
CGCTGCAGATTGTGCGGATGGTCCGGCTGCTGCGTTCATGGGCACGCCGCTCAACCTCAGTCTGAGGACCGGTTTTCGCGGTGCCTGGATTGGGAACGGTCGCGCCGGTCCGGGCGACACTGCGGCCGTTGCGTTCCACCGCCTTCATCGGCTCGGCGGCCGGCGAGGTTTGCTGAGCGGACGGCGGGGACTGCGCCTGAGCCGTTGCGGCAAAGCCCGTCATCGCGGCGGCGACAACACTGCCGACGAAAAGATGCCAGTTCAGACGAAGGAGTGTGCTGATCGACTTCATGATGAACCCTCCTGCTCTCGACTTGGAATGACGGATTGCAGCGGCACGTCCCGTCCTTAGGGTGTCGTGCTCACACCCGGACCGATTCAGGCCTACCTGCCTCGACGACGTCGTCCTCCACCTTGACCGTCTCGGGCTCGTCCGCTTCGAGATCCGCCTCCTGGTTCAGTTGCTGGTGCAGCTGTTTTTCGTCGAGTGCGCCTTCCAACTTGGCAACAACGACCGTTGCCAGACCATTGCCGATCAAGTTGGTAAGGGCCCGCGCCTCCGACATGAAGCGATCAATGCCAAGGATCAGAGCAATGCTCGCCACTGGGATCGTGCCGACGGAGGAGAGGGTTGCTGCCAGCACGATGAAACCGGAGCCGGTTACGCCGGCGGCCCCCTTCGAGGTGAGCAGAAGGATCGCGATGATGCCGATTTCCTGTGCCAGAGTCAGATCGGTGTTGGTGGCTTGGGCCAGGAAGACGGCTGCCATCGTCAAATAGATGCAGGTTCCGTCAAGATTGAAGGAGTACCCGGTTGGGACGACCAGCCCGACGACCGAGGTCTCGCAGCCCAGGTTCTCCATCTTGGCCATCATGCGCGGGAGCACCGACTCCGAGGACGAGGTGCCGAGCACGATCAGCAACTCCTCCTTGATGTAGCGCATAAACTTCAGGATGGAGAACCCGCACAATGCGGCGATGCTACCCAGGACGGCAAAGATGAACAGCAGGCAGGTCGTATAGAACGACAGCATGAAGTTGCCGAGCGACAGCAGGGTGCCCACGCCGTACTTGCCGATCGTGAACGCCATCGCGCCGAACGCGCCGATCGGGGCCAGCTTCATGATCAGGCCGACCACGCGAAAGAAGATGTGGCCGGTAATGTCGATGAGGCGCAGCACCGGCTCGCCGTGCTCGCCAAGCGCCTGCAAGCCGAAGGCAAACAGGAGCGCGAAGAACAGAACCTGCAGGATTTCGCCGGTCGCGAAAGCCCCGACGACGGTCGATGGGATGATCTCCATCAGGAACCCGATGGTACTCTGGTCCTTTGCCTTCGCGGTGTAGATCGCGATGGATGAAGTATCGACGTGAGAGAGATCGACATTCATGCCATTCCCCGGCTGCCACAGGTTGACGACAATCAGCCCTATGACAAGGGCGAACGTCGTCACGACCTCGAAGTAGACGAGAGCCATCAGGCCAACCCGGCCGACCTTTTTCATGTCCTTCATGCTGGCAATGCCATGCACGACCGTGAAGAAGATGATCGGGGCGATGAGCATCTTGATCATCTTGACGAAGGCATCGCCCAAGGGCTTCATCGCTTCGCCGAGGGAAGGATAAAAATGACCCAGGAGGGCGCCCAGCAGGATTGCGGTAAGCACCTGAACATAGAGGTGCCGGTACCATCGACCCTGCTGATGGGAGCCCAGGGCTACCGCCGTCGGCGTTACCGTTGTCATTGCACGTTCTCTGTCGAAAAGGTCTCATCAGCCGGACTGGGCCGCTGACCCAGTGGCGACTGCCCTCAGTGCAGTCGTGGTATCGATTTCCGCACCACTGCCGGAGGTGCGAGGAGATCGGTCGGAAGCCCGACCGATCCTTGCCTCACCGGCGGAGAACAGCACTTAGCCTTTAATGAAGGCGAGGAGGTCAGGATTCACTACCTCGGCGTGGGTGGTGCACATGCCGTGCGGGAACTTCTCATACACTTTGAGCGTGCCGTTCTTCAGCAATTTCACCGAAAGCAACGCGGAATCCGCGACCGGCACGACCTGGTCGTCGTTGCCGTGCATGACGAGCGTCGGCACGGTTATGATCTTCAGATCCTCGGTGAAGTCGGTTTCGGAGAAGGCCTTGATGCTGTCGTACTGAGCCTTGGCGCCGCCCATCATGCCTTGGCGCCACCAGTTCTGGATAATCCCCTGGGACGGCTTGGCTCCGGGACGATTGTAGCTGTAGAAAGGTCCACTGGCGACATCGAGGTAGAACTGAGAGCGGTTTGCCGCGAGCTGCGCCCGAAAGCCGTCGAACACCTCAAGTGGCAGCCCGCCGGCGTTCGCCGCGGTCTTGACCATGATCGGCGGAACGGCACCGATCAACACGAGTTTGGCGACACGACCTTGCGGCTGTCCGTGGCGGGCCACGTAGCGCGTTGCCTCTCCGCCTCCGGTCGAATGGCCGATGTGGATGGCGTTCCTGAGATCGAGGTGCTCGGTCACCGCCGCCGCGTCGGCGGCGTAGTGGTCCATATCGTGACCATCACCAACCTGACTTGACCGGCCATGGCCGCGTCGGTCGTGAGCGATGACACGATAGCCCTTGTCGATGAAGTAGAGCATCTGAGCATCCCAGTCGTCCGAACTCAGCGGCCAGCCATGGTGGAAGACGATCGGCTGAGCATTCTTGGATCCCCAGTCCTTGTAAAAGATCTCAACGCCATCCTTCGTCGTAATGGTACCCATAGTGTCGTCTCTTTCGTTTCGTGAGTTGATACGGACCGCTGGCTGAGCGGCTGCCTGCCTGACCGGTAAGCCGGCGAGGAGTGCGGTACCCAAGCCGAAGCCGAGCACCTCTCGACGGGCCGGAGTGAAGAGTCGTGGTTCAGCCATCCCTGGCTCCGTTGATAAGGTAAGTTTCATCCTTGGTGGGATTTCTCAGTGCACTACCTTCGCAGCATGCCTGCCCGACGGAGACCTCGCTAGTAAACGGGTGGCATGGGACTCCAATCGGAAAGTCTATAAAGACTATACCGAGGTTTAGATTGGACTCGTGTCAGTGCGGGTCGGTACAGCACAGGTGCCAATGAAAGCGCATCACACCCGAGCGTCTGCCTGTCGACTGCTGTGATATGGTCCCCGACGGAGCGGGGCTACCACAAAGGTATATACGGCCTGTACCATAGTTTAGTGGATCTCACCGACCGTCTCTGCCAAGCCTCAAGCTGCGTAGGACGTCCTGCGCCGACGTCCCGGCCTTCGTTCCTGTGACTGGTCGGGACAACAGAAAGCTTCGGCTTGTCAGGATCTTCAGGGCGAATGATCCCGACGCTCCTCTCACAAAACACTTCTCACTAAACATAGGAAGCATCCCCATGGCTCATGCGACACCGACACCCGGTAGGACCTTGCTCACTCCGGGCGATCACACGTTGATCATGATTGACTTCCAGTCGCAGATGGCCTTCGCGACTCAATCGATTGACACGGTGACCCTGCGCAACAATGCGGCCATGGTCGCGGAGGCGGCGGCCGGCTTCCAGGTGTCGACCATCCTGACCACCGTGGCGGAGAAAAGCTTCTCCGGTCCGATGTTCAGCGAGATCACCGACGCCCTTCCTGAAGAGACGCTCCTCGACCGCACGTCAATGAACACCTGGGAGGATGCGACCGTCATTCAGCGTGTCAATGAGATCGGCAAGAACCGGCTGGTCCTAGCGGGTCTGTGGACCTCGGTCTGCATTGTTGGTCCGGTCCTATCCGCGCTCGATCAGGGCTTCGAGGTCTATGTCATTGCCGATGCCTGTGGTGACGTCACCGACGAGGCCCATAACCGCGCGATGGATCGCATGGTGCAGGCGGGTGCACGCCCGATGACATCCCTGCAGTATCTGCTGGAGCTGCAGCGTGATTGGGCCCGCACCGAGACCTATGAACTGACTACAGGTATTGCCAAGAGGTTTGGCGGCGGCTACGGCCTCGGCCTGATCTACGCCAAGGCCATGTTCGGCTCGAGCGAGGGCGACCACTCAGCCAAGGCGTCCGTTGCGGCGGAGTAAATCCCGCCCTGGGCGGCCGGGCGTGAAGTTCCGGTCGCCCGCTTGGAAGCATCCGCATTTCCATGCCGCTGACTTCGAGGCAGGCGTCTCAGATGAAGAGGCTTGCCATGGCCACCACCCCAGATCGCCCCACCGTCATTGCTGGATTGGCGCGTTGGCGGCGGGTTTCTCTCCCGGAACGCTATGAGACAAAGTTCATGAACACACCGGCCGATCTCATCCTGTTCAGCGGCAAGATCACAACTCTTGACCGCCAAAAGCCGGAAGCCTCTGCCGCCGCCATCCGGGACGGACGCTTTCTGGCCGTTGGGAGCGAGCAGGAGATCATGACGCTCGCCGGACCAGCCACGCAGCGGATCGACCTCCATGGCCGCCGCGTCGTCCCGGGATTGATCGACAGCCACATGCACATCATTCGCGGTGGCCTCAACTACAACATGGAGCTGCGCTGGGACGGCGTTCGCTCCTTGGCCGATGCCATGCGGATGCTCAAGGAACAGGTCGACCGGACGCCGGCACCGCAATGGGTGCGCGTGGTCGGCGGCTTCACCGAACATCAGTTCGCCGAGAAGCGGCTGCCGACGCTCGACGAGATCAACGCCGTTTCGCCCGACACGCCCGTCTTCATCCTGCACCTCTACGACCGCGCCCTGCTCAACGGTGCTGCCTTGCGGGCCGTGGGCTACACCAAGGACACGCCGAACCCGCCCGGCGGCGAGATCCAACGCGACGCGAACGGCAACCCCACGGGCCTGCTGATCGCCAAACCGAATGCCACCATCCTGTACGCCACCCTGGCCAAGGGACCGAAGCTTCCGCCCGAGTACCAGAAGAACTCCTCGCGCCACTTCATGCGCGAGGTGAATCGGCTCGGCGTGACCGGCGTCATCGATGCGGGCGGCGGCTTCCAGAATTATCCGGACGATTACCGGATCATCGAGGAACTGCACCGGGAGGGCCAGCTCACGGTGCGCCTGGCCTACAACCTGTTCACCCAGAAGCCGAAGGAAGAGCTGAAGGACTTCGACAGCTGGGCCAAGCAGGTGAAGCCGGGCCAGGGCGACGATCTCTACCGCCACAACGGGGCCGGCGAGATGCTGGTGTACTCTGCCGCCGACTTCGAAGACTTCAAGGTCGAGCGCCCTGAGATGCCGCCGAACATGGAAGGCGACCTGGAGCCCGTCGTTCGTCTGCTGGTCGAGAACCGTTGGCCTTGGCGGCTGCACGCCACCTACAACGAGACCATCACGCGGGCGCTCGACGTGTTCGAGAAGGTGAACCGGGACATTCCCTTCGACGGCCTGCACTGGTTCTTCGATCATGCCGAGACCATCGACGAGCGCAACATCGACCGCATCGCAGCCTTGGGCGGGGGCATCGCCGTCCAGCACCGGATGGCGTTCCAGGGCGAGGACTTCGTCGAGCGCTACGGCACCAAGGCGGCTGAGCGCACACCGCCCATCAAGCGCATGCTGGAGGCCTGCGTGCCGGTCGGCGCCGGCACGGATGCCACCCGTGTTGCCTCCTACAATCCATGGGTGTCTCTGTCGTGGCTCGTCACCGGCAAGACCCTGGGCGGCCTCACCCTCTACCCGGCCGCGAACCGGCTCGACCGCGAGACGGCCCTGCGGCTGTGGACCGAGGCCAACTCCTGGTTCTCGAACGAGGCGGGCAAGAAGGGTCAGATCCGGCAAGGCCACCTGGCCGATCTGGCGGTGCTGTCCGATGACTACTTCTCCGTGCCCGAGGATGCGATCCAGGACATCACGTCGGTTCTGACGTTGCTCGGCGGCAAGCCCGTGCATGGTGACGCCGAGTTCAAGGATCTCGCCCCTTCGCTGCCCCCACCCATGCCGGACTGGTCACCAGTGCGTGCTCATGGCGGCTATCAGCAGCGAGCCAGCAGTGACGAAGCCCGCAAGTACGCCTTCACGGCCGCTGCTTGTGCCTGCGCCAATTCCTGTGGCGTGCATGGCCATTCCCATGCCAGCGCGTGGGGCGCCAACACACCCGCATCCGATCCCCGCGCGTTCTGGGGCGTGCTTGGCTGCTCGTGCTGGGCGTTTTGAGAGGGAGGCTGACATGAGTGACCTTACCATCCCCCGACCGATTGCTCAGGTACTGTCCCTGCCAGCCATCGACCATCTGGCCCGCCTCGCCCTTGCTTCGCCCTTCCTGATCAGCGGCGCTGTCAAACTCCTCGATTTCGAGGGCGCCGCAAACGAGGTCGCCGGTCTCGGGTTGCAGCCGGAAGGCCTTCTTGCGGCGGCGGTGATCCTGACCCAGCTCGGCGGCTCCCTCCTGTTCCTGACTCGGCGGTACTGTTGGCTAGGGGCCGGCATCCTGGTGGGGTTTACCGGCTTGGCCACCCTGCTGGCACACCCGTTCTGGACCTTCGAGGGGCTGGATCGTGGGCGCCAGACGGCCACCTTCTTCGAGCATCTTGCCATTGTCGGCGGCTTTGCAATGGCGGTCCTGTTCGTCAACAGCCGGAGTGCGCGGCCATGACCGCGAGCCAGAGCACGCCTGCCGAACACGCGGTGCCGCCGCCGTCCGGCACTGTCGCCTCTCTCCACCACCGCCTCTTCACGGTTAGTGGGATCGCGTCGCTTCTCCGCAACATCAGGACGCGACGGGCAGGAGCCCCCATCCTAGAGGAGACGTCGCCATGAAGATCGTTGTCGGACTGCTGCTGGCGCTGGGCGTCGGCGTCATGTGTCGTCTCGTTGGACTGCCCCTGCCGGCGCCCTTGGCACTCACCGGGGCCGGGCTCGTGCTGGCCATGTCCGCCGGCTACGAGTTCGTCGACCGCTTTGCATCCCATCGCGAAACGACACAGAGTAAGACTTGCGGCGGATTGGACGGGAGCGTCAGGACTGCCCGCGACCCCTCCCGCCAAACCGTGGGGTGAGCCATGCTTCAGATCGCGTTGGGCCTCGTAATGGCGTTCGGGATTGGCGCCTTTTGCCGCTGGTTCGACATTCCGTCACCTGCGCCCCCCAGGCTGGTTGGTGCCCTGCTGGTCGTCGCCATGACGGTCGGTTTCCTTCTCACTGACAGCCTTCTCGCCGGCTCATGAGGATTCGAGCGGTGGCTTATGGTTTTCTCGCCCGCTTAGCTCTCGTTATCGCTCTTGCCGTCGTGCTGGGCGGCTGCCTTGCGACGAGCGACCGCGCGGCTGTGCCCGGCACCGAGATCGGGGCGGCCCGGGTCAGCGGCTATGGTGACATCCGCTTCTGGGGCGACGAGGTCACGCCGACCATTGAGGCGATCATCCGTCGCCAGTACCGTCAGGTCCAGCAGGCTTCCCTGGCTGGCGAACCGGGTGCCAACACCCGGAAGGCCGACTTTCTGGCCATCTCGGGCGGCGGCGGAGACGGCGCCTACGCGGCCGGGTTCCTCACAGGCTGGACCCGGAGTGGACAACGTCCTCACTTCGAGGTGGTAACCGGCGTCTCGACAGGCGCTCTCGCAGCGCCCTTCGCGTTCTTGGGCCCTCGCTATGACGAGGTGCTGAAGGACATCTATACCCGGTATGGCGACACTGACCTTGTGATCGATCGCGGGATTGTCGGCCTATTGGGATCCTCCCGCTATGACACGGCCCCGCTCAAGCGCCTGATCGGGCAGTATATGACGGATGATGTGCTCGACGCGATTGCGCAGGAATATGCTAAGGGGCGCCGTCTGCTCGTGCAGACCACTAACATCGATGCCCAGCGCCCCGTCATCTGGGACCTCTCGGCCATCGCTGCAAGCCGGCAGCCCGATCGCCGGGACCTGATCGTTCAGGTTCTGCTCGCCTCGAGCGCCATTCCCGGCGCTTTCCCGCCGGTGCGGATACAGGTCAATGCCGATGGACGCAGCTACAACGAGCTTCATGTCGATGGCGGCGTCACGGCGCAAATCTTCTTCGCACCGCCACGGACGCGGTTCGCCCACTTCGAGCAAATGGCATTTGGCGGCACGCGCGAGCGCACTCTGTATGTCATCCGCAACGGCAAACTCACGCCTGATTACAAGCCTACTGAGGAAGGGGTCTTCCCGCTGGCGATCCGGTCGATCACGACCCTGACGAAGTACCAGGGCCTATCGGACCTACGGAGACTCGATCGCATTGCTCGTGAGACCAACGCACGCGTGTTGTTTACCTCCATTCCGCCGAACTTCACGAAGGCGGCTCGGTCAGACTTCGACCGTGAGTACATGGGTGAGCTCTTTCTCGTCGGCGAACAGATGGGGCTGTTGGGGCGAGCCTGGCGTTCAGGCCCACCACCGGCACCTGCCTTAGCGCTGTAACAGGTGAATGCCTCTCGCAGTGCTCGAAGACACTAGTGTGACGCTTCTTCACCAAGGTCACACGATCGAAGACAGAGCACTGGGGCCATGCGACAACACCGTCGCCAGCAGGTTGAGCCCGCGTTCCAGCACGGCCTGGTTCTGTGCCGCGCCAAGAGAGACGCGAATGGCATCCGGAGCAGGCCCGACGGCGAAGGCCTCGCTCGGCACCAAGGCAAGCCCCGACTGCCGTGCATAAAGGTTGAGGTCGGCCCGGCGCCAGCGCTCGGGCAGGGTCAGCCACAGATGGTGCCCCTCCGGGTGAGCTTGGAACTCGAGTCCTTGCAGGACCTGCTGGGCAACGGCCTGGCGGGCGGCGCTCTCCTCGCGGATCGCCGCCGTGATGGCGTCCAGCGTGCCGTCCAGGATCCACTTCGAGGCCAGCGCCGCCATAAGGGGTGGCATCATCAGGGACATGGCGCGGATCTCCGCCGCCAGCCGCAAGGTATCGGCCAGTCCCGGTGTGACCACGTAGGCCGTGCGCAGGGCCGGCGTGACGCATTTCGACAGTGTGGCGATATGCCAAGTGATCTCCGGCGCGACTGCCACGATCGGGGCCGGAACCTGCCGGGGCAGCGCCCCGTAGGCGTCGTCCTCAATGATCGCGATTCCCTGTTGACGAGCCACCTCGGCGATGGCTTCGCGCCGCTTGGCGGACATCGTGGCGGTCGTCGGGTTGTGGATGGTCGGTACGCAGTAGACGGCTTTCGGGCTCTCGCGTCGGCAGGCCTCCTCCAGAGCGGCCGGATCAAGTCCCTCCCTGTCCATAGTTATCGGCACCAGCCGCACCTTGAGCTGCTCGGCGATTGCCCGCAGACCCGGATAGGTGAGATCCGGAACGCAAATGGCGTCGCCTGGTCCGGCCATCACCCGCACGACGGCATAGAGCGCCGCTTGGGCGCCGCTGGTCACCACAACACGGTCAACCGGGACCGATCCCAGCCGTGCGCTGAGCCAGCGGGCGGCAGCAGTTCGGTCCGGCCCTGCCCCCACGCTCTCCTGGTAGTGCAGGTGCATGAGTCCGTGGGGGGACGACAGCACGCCCGCGATCCCCTCCTGAATGCGCTCACGCAGCTTTGCGGCAGATGGCTGTGGCGGCATGTTCATGCTCAGGTCGATAACCGGGGATCCGGCAGGGGCGATGTTGTCCCGTTCCGGCGCCTTTCCCCGGACATAGCTGCCCCGTCCCGTGTTGGCCTCGATCAGCCCCATTTTGCGGGCCTCGTTGAAGGCGCGGGTGACGGTGGTGAGGTCGACCCCGAGTTCTTTGGCGAGCTGACGCTGCGGCGGCAGGCGGTGGCCCGGCTTGAGCCGTCCGGACTGCACGTCGGCCAGCAGCGCCCCGGCGATGGCCAAATACTTGGGCCCGCTCTCGTTCTGAATCTGCGGCATCCAGGACAACACGTTTCCTTGACCCTCTTGTCTTCTAGATGTATGGTTTATGTACGACATACATAGTGTGCGAAGCAGGCTGATGCAAACCGCGACTTCGGTCGAAACCTTTCCATCAGTCTGAGTATTGAGGCTACGGCCTAATGTATGGATAGTCAATCCGTACATATACAACTGTCCTGGGAAACCGGGCGCAGACCTGAAGGATCCGACATGACCACGAGTCTCTCCGCCAAGGACGCTGTCCTTAAGTACGGCCTGAAGTGCCGCTGCCCCAAATGCGGAAACGGCCGCCTGTTCAACGGCTTCCTCACACTCGCCCCACGTTGCGAGGCGTGCGGCCTCGACTACTCCTTCGCCGACCCGGCCGACGGCCCGGCCTTCTTCGTCATGATGACGATGGCCATCCCGGCAACGGCCTTTGGTGTGTGGATCGAGATGGCCTACGAGCCGGGCCTGTGGGTGCACCTCCTGACGACGCTGCCGTTCCTGCTGTTGAGCTGCGTGCCAACGATCCGGCCCTTCAAGGGCATGCTGGTCGCAAGTCAGTACTTCTACAAGGCTGAGGAAGGCCGCTTCGAGAGCCCGCACCGGGCAGCCACGAATGATGAAGTGAACTCTCCCGAGTCTGCTGTGTCCGCCGGCTGAGCCTTTATCCCCTCCCCCTGAAGGCTTCTGCCATGTCCGACACTAGCCCCTCGCCCACGGGACGGACCCGCAACACGGCTCTCACCTGCCTGGCCGTCGCGGCCGGCATGCTCGGCCTCGCGTACGCGTCCGTCCCGCTCTACAACCTGTTCTGCACCGTCACTGGCTTCGGTGGCACACCGATGCTGGCCTCCGGGCCGGCTTCCAAGGTGCTCGACCGCACGCTCACGATCCGGTTCGATGCGAACGTCGCGCCCAATCTGTCCTGGCGCTTCACGCCCGAAACGCCGGCGATCAAGGTCAAGGTCGGCGAGACCCAGACCATCACGTACAAGATCCAGAACACGGGCTATGCCCCGGCTACGGCGATGGCGACCTTCAACGTCCTGCCGGAGATGGCGGGCGGCCATTTTATGAAACTGGAATGCTTCTGCTTCCAGGAGAACACCCTCAAGGCGGGCGAGACCATGGAGGCGGCGGTGGTCTTCTACATCGACCCTGCCATCGCGGACGACCCGAACATGGCTGACGCCCACGACATCACGCTGTCGTACACGTACTTTCCGTCGAAGAACGGTAAGACCCTCGAGGCATCGGCTAATCAGTAGCTCGCCGCTATCCGAACCCGGCCCACCCGTCCGCAATGCCTGATGTCGTCAGGCGTGGTCTGAACGGAGAATCCCATGTCCACCATCAGCATCCTGACCAACAAGCTTCGGTCGGGCACGCCGGTTCTATCCGCCTGGTGCGGCCTGCCCGACCCATCCGTTGCCGGCCTGCTGGCCCGCGAGGATTTCGACGCGATCACCATCGACATGCAGCACGGCGCGATCGACTTCGCCGCCACCCTACGGGCAATCCCGCTCGTTGCGGCGGCCGGCAAGCCCGCCCTCGTCCGGATCCCCGTCGGGGAGTTCGCCGCCGCCTCGCGTGTGCTGGATGCCGGCGCCGCGGCCGTGATCGCGCCCATGATCAACAGGGTGGAGGATGCACGCCGCTTCGGCGGCTTCGTCAAGTATCCGCCGCTGGGGCAGCGGAGCTGGGGCCCGCACGGCGCCGTGCCTCTATCGGGCCTGGAGCCCAGGACCTACTTCGCGCAGGCCAACGGGTTCTCGCTCGCCTTCGCGATGATCGAAACCCGCGAGGCGCTCGGCGCGGTGGACGCGATCCTTGGGGCTCCCGAGATCGACGGGATCTTCGTTGGCCCGTCCGATCTGTCGATCGCGCTCTCGAACGGTGCCGAGAACAACCCCACGGGTCCAGAGGCCTCGGCGGCCCTCGAGCATGCCCTCGCGCGAGCCAAAGCGGCGGGCAAGTTCATCGGGGTCTATGCGTCCTCAGGCGAGCGGGGTGGGGACCTGGCGAAGAAAGGCTTCGACTTGGTCTCCATCGGAACGGATACGAGCTTCCTGCGTACGGGCGCTCAGGTTGCCCTGAAGGCGGCCCGCTGAGGCACTCAAGGCTCTTGTCGGATCAGCCGATCGAGGGCGGCCAGGAGCGCGTTGTTCTCGTTCTTCGTTCCGATTGAGATCCGCAGGTTGTTGCGAAGCCGATCCTGATCGAACCAGCGGACGAAGATCCCCTCGCCGGCCAGTCTCCACAGCAGCCTCTCCGCCGTGCCCGAAGGACCCGGCACCGTCGCCAGCAGAAAATTCGCCTGTGAGGGCGCACAGAGGAAGCCTCTCCTCGTGAGTTCGGCCGTCAGGCGAAGCCGCTCTTCCCGGACGAACGCCCAACTCGCAGCCGCCGTGTGCTGGTGGCGCAGGGCCGCCTCCCCTACCTTCTGGGCGACCGCGTCGACGTTGTACGAGTCCTTGGTCTTCGACAGCATCGGCGCGACAAGCCCAGGCGAGCCGATCCCGTAGCCCAGGCGCAGGCCGGCCAGGGAATAGCCCTTGCTCATGGACCGCAGGAGCAGGACGTTGTCGAACTCCCGCACCAGACGGATCGTATCATGTGCAATCACCGGATCGACGAAGTCAACATAGGCCTCGTCGACCACCAGCACGCCCTTGAAGACCCGTGCCACCTCAGCCAGCTCTCCCGGTGACGCGAGCCGCCCCGATGGGGCATGCGGATTGACGAGCATCGCCACCTTGGCACCGGCTTTGTTCCATCGTCGCGCGGTATCCGCCGGAACCCACCAGTCGGCGTTCAGAGACACCGCACTTTTCGGGCTGCCGTGGATGGCCGCCAGCACCGGATAGAGCGAGTAGCTCGGGTCCGCCAAACCGAGTGGAGAACCGGGCGGTAGGAACGTGGTCAGCGCCAGCCGCAGGAGCTCGTCGCCGCCATTGGTGGCGATGATGTGATCCGGCGTCAGACCGTGCAGGCGTGCCGCTTCGGTGCGGAACGCCCAGGCCGTGGGATCGGGGTAGCGCCGTAGCATCTCTCCGTCGACTTCCTTCAGGGCCGCGAGGACGGCATCACTTGGCGGAAACGGGTTCTCGTTCGTATTGAGCTTGGCCACCGCCCGGGCGGGTTGCTCGCCCGGGACATAGCCGGCAAGGCGCCGCACGTTCTCGCGCTCGAACGTCATGCTGCCTGTCCTATCGAGAGCCCATGTGACTGGAACACCGACACGACGGCTTCGACCAAGTGCTCCACCTGCTCGCCCGTGTGGAGCGGGGTCGGCGTGATCCGCAGCCGCTCTGTGCCGCGTGGCACCGTGGGGTAGTTGATTGGCTGGATGTAAATTCCGTGCTGCTCCAGCAGCTCGTCCGAGATCCTCCGGACCAGATGGGCGTCGCCGACGAACACCGGAACCAGGTGCGTCTCGGACGGCATCACGGGAACTCCGGCTTCCTTCAGGCGGCTCTTCACATCGGCCACGATCTTCTGGTGGGACTGTCGCTCGGTGCTGCTCGCCTTGAGGTGCGCCACGCTCGCCCGGGCTGCGGCCGCGACGGCTGGCGGCATCGACGTGGTGAAGATGAAGCCTGGTGCATGGCTGCGCACGAAGTCGATCAGCAGAGCCGAGGCCGCAATGTAACCGCCGCCGCAGCCGAACGCCTTACCCAGAGTTCCCTGGATCACCGTCAGGCGGTGCATCTGGCCCTCGCGCTCGGCCACCCCGGCCCCACGCTCGCCGTACAATCCAACCGCGTGGACCTCGTCGAGATAGGTCATGGCGCTGTAGTGCTCAGCCACGTCGCAGATCGCCTTGATCGGACCGACATCCGCATCCATCGAGTACACACTCTCGAAGCACACCAGCTTGGGTCGGGCCGGGTCGTCGGCCGCCATCAGGCGCTCGAGATCCCCCACGTCGTTGTGGCGGAAGATCCGCTTCTCGGCCTTGGAGTGGCGGATGCCTGCGATCATCGAGGCGTGGTTCAGAGCGTCCGAGTAGACGATGCAGCCCGGGATCAATCCCGCCAGCGTCGAGAGGGCCGCCTCGTTGGTCACGTAGCCCGTCGCGAAGACAAGCGCCGCCTCCTTGCCGTGCAGGTCGGCGAGCTCGCGCTCGAGCAGGACGTGGTCGCGGGTGTTGCCGGAGATGTTGCGGGTCCCCCCGGCCCCGGTCCCTACCCTGTCGATGGCCTCGTGCATGGCGTTGAGCACCACTGGGTGCTGACCCATGCCGAGGTAGTCGTTCGAGCACCAGACCACGACGGAATCCTGTCGCCCCGGGACGTCCGCGAGCGGGAACGCCCCCGCCCTGCGTTCCAGCTCAAGGAAGGTGCGGTAGCGCCCGTCCGCCTTCAGTTCGGCCAGGGAGCTTCGGAAGAAGCTGTCAGGGTCGAACGCGCCATGCAGTACTGCTCTACGGGAGCCGAGACTCGGATCCATCATTGTTCCTTGGCCTCCATGGGCGATGTGTACGGTTCTTGTATGCCATACATTGCGGTTCGAACATACGTATAATTACTGCATTGCCGTCCATCGGTATCCCCGCCAAATGTCGCAGAAGCAGCGGCCGACCTCCGGATTACCGGTGACCTGCGGCGTATCATGAGGCGCAAATGTATGCATTGTCCATGCATAACGAAACCATACATTTAACCCGAACTCGATGCTGTCCCGGGCGACCCGCAAACCAAAGCGTCGCTTGGCGCTTCCGCTACGACACCCTTGGAGACAAGCGATGGAGATCACCGCCGTGCGCAGTGCCCTCGAACTTGACCAGGCAGACCTGCCAGAGCTCCTGAGGCGCTTCTACGACCGGGTTCGAAGCGACGCCGAGCTCGGCCCCGTGTTCAACGACGCCGTACACGACTGGGCTGAGCACCTCGACCGCCTGGAGGATTTCTGGTCATCGGTGATGCTGGCCTCAGGCCGGTACAAGGGAAATCCCGTCGTTATCCACCTGATCCATGCCGATCGGATCACACCCGGCATGTTCAGCCGCTGGCTCGAGCTTTGGGAACAGGCCACCACCGAGCTGCTGCCCGACGAGGTGGCTAGGACCGCTCAGGCGAAAGCACGGCGTATCGCCAAGAGCCTGCAGGTTGCCATCCGCCTTCGCACACCCGGCGAGACCTCGCTGACAAATTTCACTACCAAAGGAGATCAATGATGCAACAACCTTTAAGCCCGCAAACAATCGCGATTGTGAAAGCGACAGTGCCGGCCCTTGCGGAGCATGGGACAACCATCACCAAGCTCATGTATGCCCGGCTGTTTCAGGATGAGCATATTCGCGCACTCTTCAACCACGCGAACCAGGGAGACGGTGGAGCACAGGTCCATGCCCTCGCCGCTGCCATTTTGACCTATGCCCGTAACATCGAAGATTTGGGCGCTCTTGCGCCCGTCGTCGAACGCGTCGCCCATAAGCACATCGGGTTTCATATTCTCCCAGAGCACTACCCATATGTCGCTACAGCTCTCCTCAGTGCAATCGCTGACGTGCTGGGGGATGCCGCCACCGACGAGATCGTCAACGCCTGGGGTGAGGCCTATTGGTTCCTCGCCAAAATCTTGATATCGCGTGAAACCGCCATCCGTGCGGAAATCGAGCATCTGGAAGGAGGCTGGTCGGGCTGGCGTCAATTTGCGGTGGCAGAAAAAATCCGCGAAAGTGCGGTTATCACGTCCTTTGTCCTTCGTCCTGTTGATGGGCAGCCAATTATACAGCACAAGCCGGGTCAATACCTGACCTTCCGCTTTCACCCGGCGAGTGGAGCACAACTCAAGCGCAATTATTCCATCTCCTGCGGACCCAATTCAGACTTCTACCGGATTTCTGTGAAACGGGAGGCGAGTGGCCAAGGCGGATCGCGGTTCCTGCATGATGAAGTCAAAATCGGTGACATCCTGGAAGCGACGCCGCCAGCCGGCGACTTCTTCCTGCCCGAAGCACCACTGCGGCCGGTGGTGCTGCTCTCCGGCGGCGTGGGCCTGACGCCGATGGTGAGCATGGTTGAAACCATTGCTGACCAACACCCTGCTCTGGAGACCCATTACGTTCATGGAACCATGAACAGTGCCACTCACGCGATGGACGGTCATGTCAGAGCATTGGCCGAAGCCCATGGCAAGATTCGGGTCGCGACTTTCTACAGCGAGCCACATCCAAACGACGCGGTGGGCCAAACCCACGATGCCGACGGTTTTATCAGCATAGAATGGCTTCAGGACCATACGCCGCTGCATGAGGCGGATTTTTACCTCTGCGGGCCCAAGCCCTTCCTCCGTGCTTTCACCGGCGATCTCGCTCGGGCCGGCGTCCCGTCCGACCGGATTCACTACGAGTTCTTCGGTCCGGCGGATGAGGCGCACTGAATAGCCCACTGCGCTGGATCGAATTCGCTATCGTTCTCGATCCAGCGCGCGCTCCCTGCGGTAAAGTCATGGTTCTAGTCCACACAGCCTCCCAGGCTGCTACAACGCAGGGCCGCCTCGTTCGACATCGAGAAGGATGTTGTGCACATGGCAGAGGCCCGTCGGGCCAAACAGCATTTCGACCTCTTTGCACCGCTGACACAGCACAAGCGGCAGGTCATGCGCGAAGTATCTGACAAAGCCGGTCACCGATGGCGTCCTTCTTCAGAGCCTCAAGACCGCGCTGAAGGGCAAGGAGATCCCGCGAGACGATGAGGGAAGTCCGTCTGACAGCTAGGAACCGGCAAGGTCCGGCTCCCCAAGGACGGACCTAATCTTCGGTATAGGCATCATAGACTATTTGAGTGGACATTTACGCCGCCGGCTCAATGGAACGATCTCCGGGAGGCGCGCATGCTTGAAACACCTCCCTAGAGGCGGCCGTGGGTAAGGCGATCAGCAGGAGACGAACATGAGCTTGGACAACACCTTACACCTCGAGACACGTGGGCCCGAAGAGTTGGTTCCGTCGCGCTACATGGTACGAGTCGGCGAGATTGACGTGCTGGTGGTCAGCGATGGAGTGCTGCCGCTTCCGACCGAGATGTTGGGATACAACGCCGACGCCGCCGCGCGAGCGGCCTGGCTGAACGACATGTTCCTGCCGCCGGACGCTTTCGACTGGGCGTTGAACGTGGTCATGGTACGTAGCGGCAATCAGACCATACTCATCGACGCTGGGCTGGGACCGGATCCGAACTTGAACCTGCCGCGGGCTGGGCAGTTGATCAAGCGACTGGAATCCGCCGGCATCGATCTTGCCTCTGTGACCGACGTAGTGCTTACCCACATGCACATGGACCACATCGGCGGGCTTCTCGTCGAAGGAGTAAAGGACCGGCTACGTCCGGACCTGCGGATCCACGTGGCCGCCGCCGAGGTCAAGTTTTGGGAGTCGCCCGACTTCACCCATGTCCACATGCCGGCGGGGTTCCCGGACGCGCTCAGGGCCACCGCCAAGCGGTTCGTGGAAGAGTACCGCAGCCAACTGCTGCAGTTCGATGACGAGCACGAGGTGGCGCCTGGCGTGCTCGTCACTCGCACCGGCGGCCACACCCCCGGGCACAGTGTGGTCCGCCTGGCATCCGGCGGCGATCGGCTAACGTTTGCCGGCGACGCCGTTTTCGCGGTCGGGTTCGACCACCCCGACTGGCACAACGGTTTCGAACACGACCCCGAGGAGGCGGCCCGTGTTCGAGTCCGTCTTTTACGGGAGCTGGCGTCGACGGGCGAACAGCTGGTGGCCACCCACCTGCCATTCCCGTCCGTCGGACGGGTGGCGAGCGCCGGCGACGCCTTTCGTTGGGTGCCGGTCTTCTGGGACTACTGACCGCCAGCGCGGCCGGCGATCGGGATGGGGCCGCGGCGTGGGGCCGCTCGGCAATTCCCGCCCCGACGTTTTCCGTCTCCACATCAACGAGCAGGCCCAGTTGGCCGTTGCCCTGTTCGGAAGGGGAATCCGATGTTTGACCAGTTCGACGCGCTGCTCCTGGCGCGGTTCCAGTTCGCGTTCACGCTCTCGTTCCACTTCATCTTCCCGTCGTTCTCGATCGGGCTGGCGAGCTACCTCGCTGTGCTGGAGGGGCTGTGGCTGTGGACCGGGCGCGAGGTCTACCTCAACCTGTTCAAGTACTGGCTCAAGATCTTCGCCCTCGCCTTTGCCATGGGCGTGGTCTCCGGCATCGTCATGTCCTACCAGTTCGGTACCAACTGGGCCGTGTTTTCCGACAAGGCCGGGCCAATCGTCGGGCCGCTGATGGCCTATGAGGTTCTGACTGCTTTCTTCTTGGAGGCCGGCTTCCTCGGCATCATGCTGTTTGGCATGGGCCGGGTCGGACGCAAGCTGCACTTTGCCGCCACGCTTGCGGTTGCCGTCGGCACCTGCATCTCGGCGTTCTGGATCCTGTCCGCCAACTCGTGGATGCAGACCCCGGTCGGCTACACGATCAATGCGGCCGGGCAGTTCGCGCCACAGGACTGGTGGGCCATCGTGTTCAACCCGTCCTTCCCCTACCGCCTCGTCCACACGGTGATGGCGGCCTATCTCACCACGGCCCTGGTCGTGGGCGGTGTCGGCGCCTGGCATCTCCTGCGCGAGCGCGCCAACAAGGGCGCTCGGGTGATGTTCTCGATGGCCATGGGCATGATATCGGTCGTCGCCCCGCTCCAGATCCTCGCCGGCGACATGCACGGCCTCAACACGCTCGAGCATCAGCCCGCCAAGGTCATGGCCATGGAAGGGCACTTCGCAAGCCATCCTGAGGGTGCACCCCTGATTCTGTTCGGCATTCCCGACCAGGAGGCCGGCACCGTCCGCTATGCCATCGAGATCCCGAAGGCGTCCTCGCTCATCCTCAAGCACGAGCTCAATGCCCCGCTGAACGGACTCGATACGGTCCCCCGCGAGAACTGGCCCTATGTGCCGGTGGTGTTCTGGTCCTTCCGCATCATGGTAGGGTTGGGCTTCGCGATGCTGACCCTCGGGGTGCTTAGCCTGTGGGCCCGCTGGCGCGGCAAGCTCTACGACTGGCGCCCGCTGCACGGGCTGGCGCTGGCCATGGGCCCTGCGGGCTTCGTGGCCGTGCTTGCGGGCTGGGTCACCACGGAGGTCGGGCGGCAGCCGTTCACCGTCTATGGCCTTCTCAAGACAGCCGCGTCGGCCTCGCCGCTCGAGGCCCCGGCCGTAGCCGCGTCGTTGCTGACTTTCATCATCGTGTACTTCATCGTGTTCGGCGCCGGCACCGGATACATCCTGAAACTCATGAGCAAGCCGCCCCATCGGAGTGAAACCGGGCCCGAGGCTGGCCCCGACCATCCTATCCGCACTGCTGGCATCACGCCGGCCCCCTCGGTCGACCCGACCCGCA
Organism: Microvirga terrae; assembly: GCF_013307435.2. NCBI lineage: Bacteria > Pseudomonadati > Pseudomonadota > Alphaproteobacteria > Hyphomicrobiales > Methylobacteriaceae > Microvirga > Microvirga terrae. Next base: position 12,768 of record NZ_CP102847.1, on the reverse strand, counting down.
CCCTTGGCGTGGAGGCTTGAACCATGACCCCCGTTCTTGATCTGCCCACCCTCTGGGCTTTCGTGATCGCCTTTGCGGTCTTCGCCTATGTGGTGATGGACGGCTTCGATCTCGGCATCGGCATCCTGTTTCCCTTCTTCGCTCCGGGGCCCGAGCGTGACAGCGCCATGAACTCGGTTGCCCCGGTCTGGGACGGCAACGAAACCTGGCTGGTGCTCGGCGGCGGCGGCCTGATGGCCGCTTTCCCGCTGGCCTACGCGATCATCCTGCCGGCCCTTTACGCACCGATCCTCGCCATGGTGCTGGCGCTGGTCTTCCGCGGTGTCGCCTTCGAGTTCCGCTGGCGCGACCCGGGTCATCGCCGCTATTGGGATTTCGCCTTTACCACGGGCTCCGTCGTCGCAACCCTGGCTCAGGGCATCACGCTCGGCGCCCTGCTCCAGGGCATCGCGGTCGAGGGACGTTCCTACGCGGGCGGCTGGTGGGACTGGCTCACGCCGTTCAGCCTGCTGGTCGGGGTCAGCCTCGTGATCGGCTATGCCCTCCTCGGCGCGACCTGGCTGGTGATGAAGACCGAGGGCGCCGTGCAGGACCACAGCTTCCGCCTGGCCGGCAAGCTCGCCATCGCACTCATCGGCTGCATCGGTCTGGTGAGCGCGGCGACGCCCTTCCTCAACGGCGCCTATTACGAGCGCTGGTTTGCTTGGCCGCAGGTCCTGTTTACGGCTCAGGTGCCGCTGCTCGTCGGCCTCTGTTCGGGGATGCTGCTGGTGAGCCTGATGCGTCGCTGGGAGTACTGGCCGTTCCTGCTGACCCTGGGGCTGTTCGCCCTCTGCCTGCTTGGCTTGGGCGTGAGCATGTTCCCGCACGTGGTGCCGAACGCCGTCACCATCCATGAGGCCGCGGCTCCGCATTCCAGCCTGCTGTTCATGCTGGTGGGTGCGAGCGTGCTGATCCCGATCATTCTGTCCTATACCGGGTACTCGTACTGGGTGTTCCGCGGCAAGACGGGCCACGAGGGATATCACTGATGACCAACGATCACGAACCGGGCTCCGTCCTGAGCCGCTGGCTGTGGTTCGTCAGCCTCTGGGCCGGAGGTGTGGGCACGACAGCGGCCTTGGGCCTCGTCATCAAATTCTGGCTGAACTGAAGTGCGGCGCGATGAAGCCGGGCAAACTCAAGTCCCAGACACCCAAGGATCGAAAACCATATCCCGCAACAGGGTCGTTTGGAATGTCTAATAACATCTCGCAGGATCTGAAATCGGGAGCGATGTTCTACCATCAGCACCCACGCCCCGGAAAGCTCGAGATCCAGCCCACCAAGCCCCTTGGCAACCAGCGCGACTTGGCGCTCGCCTATTCCCCGGGTGTCGCCGCCCCCTGCGAAGCCATCGCGGCCGACCCGGCGCAGGCCGCCAACCTCACCTCACGCCAGAACCTCGTGGCCGTGATCTCCAACGGCACGGCCGTGCTGGGCCTCGGCGATATCGGACCGCTCGCCTCCAAGCCCGTGATGGAAGGCAAGGCGGTCCTGTTCAAGAAGTTCTCCGGCATCGACGTGTTCGACATCGAGGTGGCGGAAAAGAACGTCGACAAGCTCGTCGAGGTCATTGCCGCGCTGGAGCCCACTTTCGGCGGCATCAACCTCGAGGACATCAAGGCCCCCGAATGCTTCGAGGTCGAGGAGCGCCTGAAAGCCCGCATGGGCATTCCGGTGTTCCATGACGACCAGCACGGAACGGCTATCATCGTCGGCGCTGCCGTGATGAACGCGCTGGAGCTGGCGGGCAAGCGCATCGGGGACGTGAAGATCGTCACCTCAGGCGCGGGCGCCGCGGCTCTCGCCTGCCTCAACCTGCTGGTGTCGCTTGGCGCCAGGCGCGAGAACATCTGGGTCACGGATATCGAAGGCGTTGTCTATAAGGGCCGCGAGAAGCTCATGGACCGCTGGAAGTCGGTCTATGCCCAGAAGACCGATGCCCGCACGCTCGCGGAAGTGATTGGCGATGCCGATGTCTTCCTCGGCGTCTCCGCCGAAGGTGTGCTCAAACCCCATCTTCTGAAGGGGATGGCGCCCAATCCGCTCATCATGGCTCTGGCTAATCCGGTTCCCGAGATCATGCCGGAGGAGGCGGAAGCCGCGCGGCCTGATGCCATGATCTGCACCGGACGCTCGGATTACCCGAACCAGGTCAACAACGTCCTGTGCTTCCCCTACATCTTCCGCGGCGCCCTCGACGTGGCGGCAACCACCATCAACGAAGAGATGAAGGCGGCCGCCGTGAAGGCCATCGCAGGGCTTGCCCGCGAGGCTCCGTCGGAGGTGGTCGCCCGTGCCTATGGCGGCGAGGCGCATCCCTTCGGCCGCAAGTCCCTGATCCCAAGTCCGTTCGACCCCCGCCTCATCCTACGCATTGCGCCGGCCGTCGCCCAGGCTGCCATGGATTCCGGCGTCGCCACGCGGCCGCTGGCGGACCTTGAGGCTTATGCTGAATCGCTCGGCCGCTTCGTGTTCCGCTCCGGCTTCATCATGAAGCCGCTGTTCTCGCAGGCCAAGGCCGACCCGAAGCGGGTCATCTACGCCGAAGGCGAAGACGAGCGGGTCCTCCGTGCGGTGCAGGTCATCGTCGAGGAAGGCACCGCTAAGCCGATCCTGATCGGCCGCCCCAACGTGGTCGAGGCCCGGATCAAGCGCTTCGGCCTGTCCATGGAGATCGGCCGGCATTTCGAGCTGGTGAACCCGGAAGACGATCCGCGTTACCGAGAATACGTCTCAACCTATGTCGAGGCCGCAGGCCGCAAGGGCATCACGCCGGATGCAGCCAAGACCCTGGTGCGCACCAACAACACCGTCATCGGGGCCCTCGCGGTAAAGCGAGGAGATGCGGATGCGCTGATCTGCGGCCTAGAGGGCCGCTTTCAGTCCCGGGTCAAGCACATCAAGGACATCATCGGGCTGGCTCCCGGTGTCCACGAGATGGCGGCCCTGTCCCTGGTGATCACATCCAAGGGTGCTTACTTCCTGGCCGACACCCATGTGCAGGTCGACCCGACCGCGGAGCAGATCGCCGATATGACGATCGCCTGCGCGAGCCACGTGCGTCGCTTCGGCATGGAGCCTAAGATCGCGCTCCTGTCGCACTCGGATTTCGGTGCTGCCGACAGCCGCTCGGCGCTCAAGATGCGTGAGGCGCTGGCCTGCATCAACGAGCGTGCGCCGGATCTCGAGGTTGATGGCGAGATGCAGGCGGATTCAGCCCTGTCCCAGATGATCCGCGACCGGGTGAATCCGAACTCCCGCCTGAAAGGCGAGGCCAATGTGCTGATCATGCCGAACTTGGACGCCACCAACATCGCCTTCCAGTTTACTAAGATCCTGGCGGATTCTCTTCCCGTCGGCCCGATCCTCATTGGCCCGGCCAAGCCCGCGCATATCCTGACCCCGTCCGTGACGGCACGCGGCATCGTCAACCTCACGGCTATCGCTGTGGTGGAGGTGCAGGCCTCCACCGTCTCCTCTGATTGACCCGACGGCACATGCAGGACTCGAGACAACACGACGGATTGCGACCAACGGGTCTGCCGTCCCCGCCGGTCGTTCCGGCGACCTTCTTTGGGATGGTTCTCGGCCTGGGTGGGCTCGGCAACGGATGGCGCACGGCCGCGCGGGTCTGGGATGCCCCTGCCCTCCCGGGTGAAGCCCTCTCGCTCGCCGCTGGATCAGTGTGGTTTTTCTGGATCGTCCTCTACGGATGGAAATGGGCCATGTCCCGTGAGGAGGCCCTTGCCGAACTCCGGCATCCCATCCAAGCCTTCTTCATCGCCCTGGTGCCCGTGGCAACCATGATCGCCGCCACGGCAGTCTCTCCGTACATCCCGGCCATCGCTTGGGCGATGTTCGTGCTGGGGATAACATGTCAGATCGGGTTCAGCACCTGGGTGGTGGGCGAGCTGTGGCAGGGCGGGCGCCACACGGACGCGACAACCCCGACCCTGTACATGCCAACCGTCGGCGGGAGCTTCGTCAGCGCCATCGCCTGCGGGAGCTTCGGACATCCCGAAGCCGGATTGCTGTTCTTCGGAGCAGGCTTCCTGTCGCTCGTCGTGCTGGAATCGATCGTGCTGCACCGGCTGATGATCCATACGCTGCCCGTGAGCCTGCGTGCTACGATGGGTCTTCACCTTGCGACCCCTGCCGTCGGATCCGTAGCATACCTCGCCGTGACCAACGGCCCGCCGGACCGCTTCGGCCAGATGCTGTTCGGATATGCGCTGCTTCAGGCGCTCGTCATGCTGCGTCTTGTGCCCTGGCTCCGCCAGCAGCCGTTCTCGCCCGCGGCCTGGGCATACACCTTCGGCGTCTCCGCCCTGCCGCTCGCGGCTCTGCGTTTTGTCGAGCGGGGACAGACGGGACCAATTCCCCTCTTGGCCATTCCACTCTTCATCGGCGCCAACTTGATCATCGGCTGGGTTGCACTCCAGACCGTACGCCTTGCCTTCATGGGGAAGCTCCTACCCCGGAGATGATCTTGCCCGATCCAAGGGTGGCAAGGCGGGATCACGCGGCTAACCGGAACACCATTTCGTCAAGCTCCGCGTTCATGATGGCCATGGCACGGGCGCGACAGGTGCCATTCATTGCCTGATCAAGGTCAGGATGGAGGAGTTTGGCGATGCGGCGGCGGATCTTGTTGACATCGGATCGTGACTTGGGGTGATCCGAATTGATGATGGATCTGGCAGCATCACAGAGCTTCTGCACACACGTCGAGGTCTCATCATGAGGCTCGGACGATGTCACCGTGTCCGGGAGCGTGCCTGTAACCGCAATCCTGCGGGACCACGGCCTCATTCGAAACGGCATGGAGGGCCCTGCGGTATTTACAAAAATGATCAGGCAATTCCGCCCGTCCGTGATGAACCTGGCGGAATGAGCGACCGCGCTCTGATCGAGAATTGTCGCTCCATAAACTCTCGTGCCGTCTGCGTATGAGGCGGGATTCGGCATCAGGTATAATCCAACAGAACGGGTCCCGTCCCAGTCCGGATCGTTGAGGTCGAGCGTGAGGAATCTCTTTGCGTGTGGGAGGATGCGGCCGCCGACTTCCTTGGGTTTTCGAGAATGCCGCATCCACGGCGACTTGCCCGCCGCGAGGTCGTGCTTCCCGAACCGCGTGATCATCACCAAAATGGAACTGACCAAGATCATGATGAACTCCTGAAATTCGCTCCTCTGAGAGCATGCCGGATGTGGTCGACCGAGCGGCGAGCGGGGGACTGGCTTGACCGGCGCCGATGAATATGGCGCCGGAAGTCTGGGTCAGGGTAAAGCGACCACGACCAGCATCGCGCCGAGGATCGCGACTGAATCTTCGATCAGGGCGGCAGGACGATCCTTGCCGAAGCCAGCAGCTAGACGTGCGCGGCCTTCCGCTCCTCCAAGCGTGCCGACAATCCCTCCCAGGGCTCCGGCAACGAGCCCGCCGAGGAGGGAGCTACTCTTCGCGGCGATCGCTGCGCCGCACAAGGCGCCCACGATGATCCGAGTGGCGAAAGGCAGTAGCAGCTTGCGGCTCGGGGTGGTCGGCAGCTGATCGGTAATCAGCTCTCCAAGTGCGAGCACCGTTAGAATCCATGGTGTGAATTGATAGCCGAGAAAGGCAAACCAGGTTCCCTCAAGATCGAGGATTCCGAAGAAGGCGGCCCAACTGACGACCGCCGGCGCCGTCATGGCTCGAAGGCCGGCAATCACGCCCATCAAGAAAGCTAACACCATAAGCACCTTCCATCATCTCCATCACCGTCAAGAACTGGACCCCGGAAAGCATCCCTCATCGGACCTGCCGGCAGATCGAGCTCTACTAGCCGAAACTGTCGTGCCGATCGCGCCATGGCGAACCCATCCGCGCGATTCAGAGCACCCCGTCCAGAACCACGCGATGGTCGCTCGGCCGTCAGCCACGCGGCGGCTCCGTGTCGAACAGCGCGAAAAACGTCCAACCCTTGTCCGGTATCAAGCGACGGACCAAAGCTGCTCTCCGAAGAGAGCAGCCGTGGATCTGCAATCAGTGGATAGGGAAATCCACTTCGTCAATGCGCCTCAGGTCTTCTGAAGCATCCGGATCGTTTCGTCCGTTGTCCAAAGGCCATTCGCCATATAGCGGAAGTTGATCAGCGCCGCGAGATAGCCATCGCCTTCCGGAAACTTCGGAGCCGCTATGGCATCGCGGACGACAGCAACCTCGAAGCCCTGTTCGAGGAATTCCCGGCAGTGAGACTCGATGCACATATTGGCCAGCATCCCCGCCAGAACGATCTGATCGACACGCTGCTTGCGGAGTTGCAGGGGCAGGTCGTTGGCCTGCGGTCCATACAGTTTGTGCGGCGAGCAGATGATCGTCTTACCGTCCTCGATGTACTTCTTGAACTCCGGCAGGAAGTCGGCGCCGGACCCGCTGAAGCCATCAACCGTGTAGGGTCCTGACCGATCAAAGACACCCACTTCATGTTGGAAGACCTCGAGCGGACCTTGGACTTTCCAGTCGTGATCCCAGGGGTAGTAATGATGAGGAGAGATCGCGACGACGATTCCGGCGGCCTTTGCGGCCGCGAACAAGCGGCCGAGGTTCGGGACCACATTGTGCTCGGTGACGCTTTCGCCCACGACCGGCCATGCCTTGCCTTGCGGGCTCATGAAGTCGATCTGCGGATCAACGACGACCAGGGCTGCCCTGGACGCGTCCAACTTCATGCTCCCTTTCGGAAGAGCCGGGTTGACGGGATCAGCATAAAAATTGGGGGCCGCAGTTTGGGCAGCAGCACCTGATCCTGCCGCCGTCAAACCGGTTGCCGTCATGCCGGCCATGGCCGCTAGGAATGAACGCCGGTGCGGTTTACAGCAATCATCGTTATGCATGTCTACCTCCTTCTGCTTTGCAGACGCATTAACAGAATCACAGCCGTCCTACCTTGTGGCCGGCTGGAGCGGGAAAACCAGTTCCTTTGCGGTGGTGTCGACCACGAAGACGGCCAGCAGGCGAGCAGGCTCCGTCGTGCTGGCGTTAGCGCTCACAAGGTGGCGATCGCCGGGGGACTCTGTGAAGCTCTCGCCCACGCGGTAGGTCTTGACGGGTCCATCATTGACCTGGCTTTTGACCGCTCCTTCCAGAACGGTGGCATAGATGAAGGCCGACGGCGGGTGTGTATGGGCTTCGTTGGACGCCCCAGGCCCGTATTCAACCAGAACGCCCTTCATGCTCTTGCCTGGCACATTCGGAAGCTCATGCTCGAAGACAAGTGTGACCTTCCCGACTTCTCCGGTCTCGTGAGCACCGGCAGCGCTTGCGGTCAGGAGCAGCACAACGGCTGCGTTGCAGAGTTCCTTGATCATCTTGGATGCCCTTCTGATAAAGTTTGCGTTGGATCGCTGGTGGCCGTGAGCGCTCAGGCGGCCTTGGCTCGGGACGTGAACCACTGGTCGAAAACGATCTTGCCAAGACGTGGATTGTTGTCCGACACCAGCGTGGTCTCTTCAAGCTTGGCCCCGGAATAGGGAACCTCCGCCGAGGCTTCGACAGTCCGAGGATCCCCCGTCGCCGCCAGGTACTTCGCAATCAGGTCGCGGATGCGGAAACGCTCCGGGCCGGCGATTTCGACGATGCCGTTGTGGGGCGGTGCCAACGCCACTTCCGCCATGACGTCGGCGACATCGTCCGGGGCGATGGGCTGGATCATCGCGGCGGGCACAACCACCTTCTCGCCAATCCCCCACGAGTTGACCAGGAAGCCCAGCAGGTCGAAGAACTGCGTCGCGTGGACGATGGTGAAGGGGACACCGGACTTCTTGATCAGCGTCTCCTGTGCCTGTTTGGCCACGAAGTAGCCGCTCGCCTGCAGCCGCTCCGTTCCGACGACGGACAGGGCGACGTAATGCTTGACATCGTTCGCCTTCGCGGCAGCGATAAGATTAATCGTCGATTTCTGAAAGAATTCGAGAACGGCGGCATCCTCCCAGGACGGCGAGTTCGACAGGTCGACGATGACCTGGGCTCCCCTCACCGCTTCGGCGAGGCCCACACCCGTGACCGAGTTGATGCCGCCTTGCGGCGATGCCGCGACTACCTCGTGACCGGCACCCCGCAAACGGGTGACGGTTCTCGAACCGATCAGGCCGGTCCCGCCATTGACGACGATCTTCATGCTCAATCTCCTGTAACAGAGCCTTTACGGCGACGTTCGGGGACGGATGCCTGTGGGCTGGCCCGGCTTAAATCAGGCCTGCCTTATCCAAGCCGTAGAGCTTGTCGGCTGATCCCGGCACGGACCGGAAGGCCACGCCTGCCCGGTTCCAGGCGTTGATTGCCATGACCACAAAGGTCAGGTCGGCCAATTCCTTCTCGGAGAGTTGGCCGCGGACGTAGTCATACAGATCGTCCGGCACGCCGCCCTCGGGCAGCCGTGTCAGCGCTTCGGTCCAGGCAAGGGCGGCGCGCTCCCGCGGCTCGAACAGCGGCGACTCGTGCCACGTTGCGATATGGTGAAGCCGCAGTTCGCGCTCACCATGGAGCTTCGCCTCCTTCACATGCATGTCGAGGCAGAAGCTGCAGCCGTTGAGCTGGGACGCGCGGATCTCAACGAGGTGGATAATCGACGCCTCAATGGTGCCCTTGCGGATGGCAGCCGAGAGGTCGGCGAGCTTTTTAAAGAGCTCGGGCGATTGCGCCGCATAGTTCAGACGCGGAACGGAAGTCCTTGATGTCTTGGCGGGTTCTGAAATCGAGATGTTCATACGGTATCTCCTGGCATTCAGCCAATGGGTCGCAATCTACCGGACTGGGTCCGCTGGTGCGCCAGAGCAATTGATGTCCTTGAAGAGCAATTGCTGCCAGTCGCTCTGGGACGCACGCTGTGGGTACATGGCTTCGGAGCATGCCGGTCCGCCGGCGATCGCGCTACTGGGTTGGGGGCGTGCGCGCCCACTCGAAAAGTCTACGATGACTATACCGAGGTTTAGGTTGATTGCGTGACAGCATCGATTGGGACAGCGCAAGTGCCGATGCAGCTGCATTGGACCTGGCGTGTGATTGACTGCTGCCTTGACAGGGTCCCCGACAGATTGGTTTCCTTGTCGCCGACAGCGTTCTCGTCGGTGGATGAGCACTCGGATCTGCCCACTGAGGCACGCAGTTCGGCGGAATCATCCTACTACTGGCTTCCTGCGACGCTCAGGATCATCTCGACAGCGGCTGCCAATTCAGCATCGTCAATCTCGTGGAATCCGATGCTGTCGATGGAAGCCCGAATCGTCCTATCGAAGACCTCGATCCAGAATTGCGGCAGGCTAGAAGAGGCGTCTTTCGGAGGCGTTTCGCTCACGTGGACGTCACGTGGTCCGAACCGCATCACGACGACGGGTCGCGAGTTGTCCGCATCCCGAAACACAAGCCGGACATAAGCCCGGATGGTGCCCTATTCGATCTCATCGGCAGAGAGATCGAACAAAATGGGGTATCGACGCATGCTTGCTTCGCGATTTCGTTGGTGAACATTGACAGTGCTTCCACAAGCGTGGCTTCAGACTGCCAGCACGGCTGCGGCGAACTGCGGTTCAGGATGGGGTACAAGCGAGATCCCTTAGGCGGCCAGTTGCCCCTCTTCACGTTCGGCATGGCTCAGAATCTCCGACGCGTGGTGCTGGGCCATGAGGCCGCTGAGGGTGTCGAGCACGGCAGCCGGTGACGGATCCTCAAGGACGGTGTGCCCTTGGGCCGAGACCCTCGCTTGCGCGGCAGCAATCACCGCGGCCCGATTGGGATGATCATCGTGATACTCATCGGCCAAAATCCAGCCATCGATCAGGCCAGGCAGACTGGCACGGCTGAAGAGCCAGTCGACGGGGAGGGTCCAGTCCCTCAGGACATGAAAGGCCTGCTCACCAGACCCTGTCGCCACGACGTCGAAGTTCCGTGCCCGAAGTTTCTGTGCGAGCCTCTCCAGAAACAGCGGGTTGGTATCGACGAGGAGGATGCGTTCCCGATTGGTCGTAGTCATAGCGACCTCCTGATACCAAATCATCGTTCTGGAAGGTCCAGTAGAATTTCCATAGAACATTTTAATACTAGTAAGTTACCACTTACCGCCGCCTGATTTCCATTAAACGCGCATCTATGTCGGCAGTCGGAAGGTTCAGGAGACCTATACCTTGGGTTAGCGTTCTTGGCATCATGCAGCGTTTGACCTGGCTTATTCTGGGGTCGTTCCGTGCAATCGGGAGCTCTGTCTCGGCGTCTGCGATTCTTGCCTGATGATCGCCGGCGAATTCCATCGCCAGCGCAGCCACAATCTGGCCTATGCCCTCGTCCTGGAATGCGAACATAGCGCCGAACGGGACGTCTTCGCGGTCCACCCAGCGCTGGCGGCCGCTCGTTGCTACATTTAACTTGGCATTGATGCGTAGATGGTCTCCCATCCTACGTACGCTGCCTTTCAGCACGTAGCGGACACCCGGCTCCGCCGCCACCTTCTGCACCTTTGAGGGTTTGCCTTTGTCGTCCCACCTCAAATTGCCGGCAATGGCGAAGGCGCTGGAAGGCATCAAGAGGTCAGCGATCAGGTTATCGGCAATGGATGGATCATCCGACAGCGACCGGGCTGCGCGTTCGACGAGGGCCGCCGCAACCTGCAGCTCCTCCGGCGGGCCCCATAGGAATGCTCCTCCGGCCAAGCCGGCCAAGGCGGCCAAGGCGGCCGTGGGGACGTGCCATTGGCGTGGCCAGGTGAGCTTGGGTCGCCATCTCGCCAGTCGACCGTCGAGCCGGATGCGGTAGATCCGCACCGGCCGCGAGATGTTCTTGACGTGCTGCTCGCCTGTGAACTCCAGCGGGAGTTCGAGCTTGCCATGCAGGTGGTCGTAGGCCGTGCCGGAGATGAGAACTCCGCCTGGGTCGCACAGCTGCTCCAGGCGGGCCGCGACATTCACGCCATCGCCGAGGAGATCGCCGTCTTCGACCACGACATCGCCCAAGTTGATCCCGATCCGGAACACGATGCGACGGTCCGGCGAAACCTGGGTCTGCGCTGCGGTGACCTGTTGCTGCATCCTGATCGTGAAGGTTGCTGCGTCCACAACCGAGCCGAATTCAGCAATCGCGCCATCGCCCATGAGCTTGACGATGCGGCCGTGGTGCTCGATCAGCAACGGATGGATAATCTCGCGCCGCAGGGTTTTGATGGCGGCGAGCGTGCCATTCTCGTCTCTCTCGACGAGGCGGGAATAGCCGACGATGTCCGCCACGACGATTGCCGCGAGCCGCCGCTCGACTTGGACGGGTCCCTGGCCACCATCCCAGCTCAGCCCCAAACGCTTTGTCCGGTTCCGTGGATACCTGCAACTGCTCGATTCAGCTAAGGCGAGTTTCCACTCAGTGTAAGATATAACCGGCATACTTTGTCAGCCTCTGATCCTACGCCACATGCCCGATGCGAGTTGCACTGGACAGACCCGGCATCACCGCAGCTCTAAAAGCTTCCGGTCCGCAACATCGCGTTCCAGCCTCTCGGGAGCGGCCGGGAACGCCTTGCCGAAGGCCATCCCTGAAGCGGCACGCTCGTAGCCGTATTCGAACAGCGCCGTCATGTAGGTCGGATCAAACGGGCCTGAGCTCGACGCGGTGAAGCCCTCACCCACGGAGGTCAGGTTGAAATCGATGTCCTGGCTTCGGCACACCTGAAAGATTGCAGCGAGCTCGAGAGCCGTGAGGGCCTTGGTGCCCGTCGACATGGCGCGGCCGAGGACCGCCAAGGTGGTGTGCTCGGTGAGCGCAAAATCGGAACGGAGCGTGTTGTTGACCACCAGGTACAGGCGCTCGATCGGCAGGCGCTTGGCCGCCTGAGTGTCCAGCAGCATCGGCTGTGGCGCCACGAACAGGTACGCACTCGCGCCCCCGTCGACATGCATCTCCTGAAAGCGCCGGCCTTGGCTGACGACGTCGATCATGACGGGCTCGAAGATCCCCGGGATGCTGGCCGACGCGAGCAGAACCTTGCGGAACAGAGCCAGCGCCTCGGGCCCGCCATAGGTCGCGATCGCGCCCATGTTCCACAACACGGGCCGCTGGGCATCGACATTCGTGGTCAGCACGAACAACCGGCGGCCGCGCCGATGTTCCGCCGCCACCGCGAGAAGGAGCTCGGGCGTTATCCGGCGGGCAATCGTCTCACCCAGCGGCCAGCTGCGGAGAAGGCTTTCGGCGCTGCCGCCGAATTCGAACACGTCGGCGGCGGTGATTGTCGTGTAGGCCTGCTTCAACGCTTCGTCGTAGCGCGGTCCGAGGAAGGCATAGGGGGCGATGAGCGCGCCCGTGCTGACGCCGGTCACGACCGCGAAGTCGGGCCGGCTCCCGGAGGCCGTCCAGCCCGCGAGCACGCCCGCCCCATAGGCTCCGTCGCCACCGCCGCCCGAAAGCGCAAGCCAGGATGCGTCCGCCTGTCCTGACAGGTCTTGCACGAGCGAAAGGAAGTCGCCCGGGACGTCAGCCCACGAGCGCACCCCCGCCATGCTGGCGATCTCGGCGGCCGCGGCCGCCTCCGAGGTAACGGAAGTGCGCTCTGGCTCGGGCCGATCCGCACGACGCTGGCCCTTGCGCTGGGCCGCGAGCCCGACGCTCGGACCGAAGAGGCTGCCGAGAACCCCGGCGGCCGCCACGGCGATTTGGCGTCGGTTCAGGCCGGTCTTGCCTGGGGCAGGCTCGCAGCTGGGAGGGTG